>JAYTUY010000271.1:0-12278 GCA_043744275.1 Saprospiraceae bacterium | reverse complement strand
ATTTTGACTTATTCAGTACAAAATTTTATTTGTTTTTTCGTAGTAATAACTTGCAGCAAGTTTCAAACTTGCTGCAAGTTGCGTGTTAAACAATCGGGTATTTTCATCCTACCCCCTCAGTATTTTTAATGAAAACCAAATTTCTTCAAACCTTCACGGCTAATTTTGATGGCTTCAAGAGGTTTCAAATCGAAAGTATTGTCTTGCTCAACGATATAATATTTCATACCTGACACATTTTTTTTAGCCAAAATTTTAGCAAAATCAATAGTGCCCAAACCTACTGGAGCAAAACGACCTTCTTTGTCCATATCCTTCACGTGCCAGATTTTGAAACGACCTGGATATTTTTCAAAATAGGCAATCGGGTCTGCACCAGCTTTAGTCACCCAATACAAATCCATTTGAAAATTGACATATTGAGGGTCGCATTTAGTCAAAAAATATTCAATGGGCACTATGCCATTAGCATCCTTTTTAAATTCAAAATCATGGTTGTGATAGAGCAGTTGCAAGCCTGCTGCTTGACATTTTTTACCAACTGTATTCAAAAAATTAACGACAAAATCCAAATCAGGATCCATACCTAATGATTTTGTAGCAGCATCGTATTTAAAATGCCCCATCGGTGGCACTGGAATAACTAAATACTTAAACCCAGCAGCTTTAACATCCGCAATCGTGTTGTCAATATTATCATAAGTTGCGCCGCCTTGATGTGTACTGAGGGGGTTCAGACCTAATGTCTGGAGATAGTTTTTAAACTCAACGGGCGCCATTCCATAGAATTTTCTGTTGGCATAATCAGTGGCTTCAATATTTTTATAACCAATATCCGACACCGTTTTTAATACGCCCTTAGGGTCTTTTTTCATGTCATCGCGGACGGTGTAAAGCGTCATGCCGCCAAACTTGCTACTGCTACTGCTGCATGAAGAAAGGAAAAACAGAGCGATGAAGAGTACTGATAAACTTGAATTTAATTTCATAATAGGTATTTTTTACTTACGTTAATAATAATTTTTTAATAATCAATTGATTTAAAATGTTTTATAAATACTTCGGATTTGGGATTTCAAACACGCAACGTGTCCGAAATCCCAAATCCCAAATCCGACATCGAATCATGGGTTTGGGCTGATACAAGTCCAGCCACCATCTACAATTAAACTTTGACCAGTAAGGTGTTTTGCTTTATCAGATACTAAAAACAAAGCTGTATGTGCTATATCTGATACATCAGCAGGGCGACCCATCGGCGTCAATTTAGACCAAACGGCAGTATAATCAGGATCGTCTAAGGTTCTTTCAGTCAATGTTGCGCCAGGTGCTATGGTATTGACATTGATTTTATAAGGGGATAATTCTATCACTAAATTTTTGGCGAGCATTTCTAAAGCGGCTTTGCTCATGCCATAAGCGGCTAAATTTTTATGCGCTTGATGTGCCGTGACAGACGATGTGAATAAAAGTGTACCGCCCCAAGGCTGCGTTTTCATCACATTCGCAGCGGCTTGTGCTAAGAAGAAAGTACCCCCCAAATTGACTTGCATCACCTTAAAAAAAGCTTCGGGTGGGTATGTAAAAAAATCGCCAAACAAAGTAATGCCTGCATTGGCAATGACAATATCCAAGCGTCCAAATTGAGAAACTGCTGTATTCACCATTTTTTGAATAAAATCAATATCGCTGCTATCGCCTGCCAAAGCTATGCACATCCCATTGGTCTCTTGGTGAATTTTTTTAACTGCTTGAAGGGTCAAATCAGGGTCTATATCATTCAATAAAACAATGATGCCTTCCTGAGCCAAATATTGGCACATTTCAAAACCAATGCCTTGCCCTGCACCTGTTACGATGGCTACTTTCTGATTATTGACCATTATTTTTACTTGTATGTATCACACATCTGTTACCACATCAAAACCTTTAAAACTGCCAACGACAGCAAGCCCTGTGATTTTTTTAGCAATTCCTTTTTGCTTAATTTTACCAGCTATTTGGTTAAGTGTCGCACCGCTACCAACAGCATCATCTATCAATAAAACGTGCTTATATTTCACAGTTTCGGTGACAGCAAAGGTATTTTCTGCATTATTAATCCGTTCTTCAATCTTACTAAGCGATTTTTGAGGAATGGGGATAATACCCGAAATTTTTTGAATATTTATTTTCGGCAAATTGATTTTCAAATGCGTTTCTAAATATTTCATCAATTGCAGTTCACGCCTAATTGTCGGTGGAACGAAACCCACAGCATCGAATTTATGTGTTTTCAGTAAAACATCTAACTTGGGTTTCAATTCGTTTAACAGTATTTTCATTAAAAATTTATTTTGCCCTTGTTTGGCATAGTGCAACAGTGTACCAAGTCTTGTTTTTCCAAATCGTTCAATAGCATAAAAATCTAAATAAAAAATATCGTCCAAATGAATACGGTCATAACCTTTAGTATTCACAAGTTTTTCTTTTCCATCAATAATGCCCAAAGTGTCGTAGTAAGGTTCATATTTTGCACGTGTTTTGATAAATTCATCAATGGTTTTTTCAACAGGCAATTTTCTTTGTTTACACCAATACGTAAACCCTTCCAAGCCCTCTAACATTTTTCCAATTTCAGTAATAACTAAAAAATGTTTTGCTAAAAAATCTTGTTTATTGGGGTCAATTATCAAGATTTCGCTTACAATTGGTGCATTTATAGGGGCAAGGCGGTAAATGGTTTTAGGCGTTCTGCCAAATTTCAAAACTGTTTCTGCCTCTAATAGTTGATTGAGTGCAATATGAATGCCTTGAGTTGAAACATCTAAAATGTCGGCTATTTCCTTAACCGATAAGTCACCTTTTTCTTTAAGAAGCTTAACAATTTTGTCTTTTATCTTCATTTTTTTACTTTTTACTATTGATAATCAAAAGTAAAGAAAAATATTAGATTTGTACTTTATTCTTCATTTTTTTTGACTATTGACTATCAATAGTCAAGAATAAAAAAATTGACTTTCATTAAGAGCCTTTCAGTATGTTGCTTAAAAAATTGATTACTTTCACTTTTATTTCCTCTACATCGTACATAGTTCCAAAATGAGGCGCATCTTTTACAATAATCAACTCATTTTGCACCCCCTCAGTCTTGAGCCATGAATGTAGCAATTTTGACTGTTTGTTGGAAACAATGTCATCTTTTTCACCATGAATAATGAGGAAAGGTGGGTCGTTTTTATCTACATAAGTCACTGGACTGGCAGCTTTTGCCAAATCTGGGCGTGTAAGCGGTGCAGCCCCCAGCAATATACCTTCTGGCGATTTTTCATCATCGCCTTTGGGCAACATGATCAATTCAGAAGGTCCATAAAAATCAACAACGGCTTTGATTTTAAAGTCTTTGCTCGAGTTTGGCATGTAAAAATTCGCCACTTTATTATTATTTGCTAAACCTAATAATGAAGCCAAATGCCCACCTGCCGACCAGCCCAACACCGCAAAGCGATTTTTATCAAAACCATATTTGTCTGCATTGTCATAGAGAAAAGAAACGGCTCGATTGCAGTCTTGAATTTGAGCAGGGAAAACTGCTTGGGTACTCCAGCGGTAGTCAATAGACGCTAAAGCAAAACCTTGACTCACCAATTCAGCAATCGTTTTTTTCATATAACCCAAATCGGCGTATTTATCATTAGCTAACCAACCGCCGCCATGTATCAAAATGATTAAGGGCAATTTGCCTTTTGCATTGGCAGGGAGATAAATATCCAAAAGATGCTTTTTTAATGTATCATTATTATAAGGAATGTTGTCATGTATGACTGTGCCTTGTGGGAAGATGTTTTTGAAAGGGTTGGCTGTTTGTCCAGAGACAAATTGGGATTGGATAAGTACTAAAAGGGCAATAATAATGTGTTTGATTTTCATTTTTTTACAATATTGAATCGTTTATTAAAAAAACCCCTCAGTATATTGCTTAAAAAGCCCCTTTCTCAAAGGAATTTCTTAGAAATACTGAGGGGGTATAAGTGAAATTTAGTTAAATTATAATTTTTAGATGATTTAGTACACTAATTGTCAAACCAACCAATTATATTTTTTAATTAAAAAATTTAACAAAAAGTGCATATTTCAGGTGATTTTATAAGGTTTTTTTCAACCTTAGATAAATACATAATCTTTTTGAAATAATTTTGATTTGTTTTAAAATCAATTTTATTTCAAAATAAAATATTGAAATATGGCTATAATTCAAAATAGTCATGCAAAGTAAGAAATATTATTTTGTTTGCATCTAACTGATTTTGATATTTTTTTTGCACTTTTTGGCAGTGATACTTTTTTTTCCAATTGGTTTCATAATCCAACTCTTCAATGGGCTTAAAAAATTATATACACTGTTTTAAATAGCCTTTCAAATTTTAAAAACTAAGCTTTTTTATGTGTTTCAATCAAAGAAAATGAAATAATCAAAGCCAAAACTGCTGCAATTGTTGACACATAAAATGGCGCATTCAAACCAAATTTATCCGCTAAAACGCCACAGACAAAAGGCAAGTCGTTTTCATAGGTAAAAAGTCCTCCCCGATTATTTCGGGATGTTTCATTTTCATCTTGTTGTTTAATTTTCTATCAATATTTTACTTTAATCACCGAAAACGAATATCCTTTTAATTCCAAAGAAATTGTCTTATTTTTTGTCTCAATATCCTTTTCAAAAGGCACTATTACTGAGGGGGTATCCAAGGTATTGATGGCTTCTAAATCATTATTTTGCAAAATAATACAGTGGGCTTTTGCGTCCATTTTTTTAAGACCATCAACATTAATATCGACAGATTGTGATTTTTTAGAAGTATTGGCAATTTTAATTATTAACTCATTGGTTTTTTTATCAATCGTTGCAGAAGCGTAAAGACTGTCTTGACCCGTAGCGGCTTGATTGTTTTTATACAAAATAGGTACAACTTGGCTGCCTTTATTGGTTGAATAAAGTTTCTGAACAAAATAATTGGGCGTAGCCATCACCCTAAAATTGTCCACCCAAATTAAATTTGGCTTCCATTGCCAACCGTCAATATGTCCAAAAAGTGGGGCATACGATGCCATAGCCACCACATCGGCATTGCGTTCCAAGCCAGTCATAAAAGCGGCTTCGGCAAGGGCAGTGCGCCAATTGTTTTCATTTTTAACACTCACCGTTTTATCACTTTGACCAGCATATTCACCTGCAAATACTTTTGAAGGGCTTTTCCTATCGTAATTATCGTAGCGAGTGGCGTTGCTCAAAAACCATTCGGGGCGATTGTAATAGTGTTCATCAATAATATCCATATTCATTTTTCGCAAATTGGGATTCAAATAATCAAACATCTCGCCCTCCGCAGCTATGCCTGAACTGGCTACCAGTTTGATATTTGGGTACTGTTTTTTAATGCGTTCTTGAAATATTTTCAATCGCTCCAAGTATTGAGGTCCCCAGTTTTCATTACCTACCCCAAGCATTTTTAGGTTAAAAGGTGCAGGATGCCCCATTTGTGATCGTAATTTACCCCAATTACTGAGGGGGTCGCCATTGGCAAACTCTATCAAATCTAAGGCATCTTGGATATATGGGTCGAGGTCGTCAATCGGTGCCAATTCAGCAGAATTGAATTGACACGCCATACCACAGTTTAATATCGGCAAAGGTTCAGCCCCTATATCTTCCGACATTTGGAAATATTCAAAAAAGCCTAAACCGAAAGTTTGGAAATAATCAGGTGCAGGGCGGTGTGAAAATTCATAATTCCACCGATTGACAATGAGTTTTCTGTCTTCAACAGCCCCCACCGTTTTTTTCCATTGATACCGCACCGACAAATCATGCCCTTCAACGATACAACCGCCTGGGAAACGAATAAAACCAGGCTTCAAATCGGCTAAAATTTGCACCATATCTGCCCGCAAACCTCCTTTACGTCCTTTCCAAGTATCGCTTGGAAAAAGCGAAATCATATCTAAATCTAAAGTGCCATTGCCTTCAAACCAGATATTGAGTTTGGCTTTCGGTTCAGTTGCAGTAGCTATAAAACTGATTTCGCCTTTGCGCCAAGCATCACCCGTTTGTGTTGGGGTAAAAATGCCAGAGCCGATGATTTCGCCTTTTTCAGTCACTAATTCGATGTGAATCTTTGCATTTGTTGCTTTTTGACGATAAAAAACAGAAAAATCATAGCGCAAACCTTTTTTGATGCCCATACCTCTAAAGCCTTCATTGGTTAATCCCAAGCTGCCCTTTGCATTATTATCAAGCAGCACTTGCAAATAGCGCGGGTTTGTCGCCGTTTTTTCGGGGCGATTAATGACCGTCATTTCGCCGCCAATTTTAATTCCAAACATGGATTTTCCGCCTTTAACTTCCCAACCCATCATCGGTTTGAAAAACTCAAAAGAACGATTTTTAACCAATTCGGCATAGATGCCACCGTCCGCACCCATGTTGATGTCTTCAAAAAAAATACCCCACATATTGGGAGAGATTTCTGCCATAGGTTTGTCAGCTTGAACGGTGAAAACGGCTTTGTTTTGAGCAGAAATGCCTACAGAAAAGGCAATAATAGCAAGGCTAAAGAGGGTATTTTTCATTTTAAAATTTTCCTTCATCATCATTCATTTTAAGGCTGTGTTGCTTAGTTTTTTCTAATTTTTTGATGCTTTCTGCCGTCGGTAGATTTTCGGGCATTGTGCCACCAATATCTTCAATCGTTTTTCTTCATCAGAATCCAATTGTGTGAATTGTTCCATTTGCTGTATTTCCTTCAAACGGGTTTGAACAGCAAAATACGTTTGTCCTAAAGCGACCACTTCTTTACTGGGGTCTGCATTTTGAACGATGAGATAACAGGCATAACGGGAAAGTTTGACGCTTTCTATTTTCCGCTTTGCGCCAGAGCCAATCGTGACCATATCGAGCATATCCTCGAAATGGTCTGCAACTTGGTATCCGCTATTAGTCGAAGCTTCTTTTGCTCTTTCGATAACTGGCAAAAAGTGTCGGTATTCAGAATATTCAAGCACTTTACTAAGCTCCCGAGCACTCCAAAATTCATTGCCTGCATCGTCTAAGCGTTTCAATTGTTCAAAAATAGTCTGTTGAATGGGTGCAGTTTCTTTTTTCATAGATTTGTATTTTAAAAATATAAATGAAAATAAGTTAAAAATAGATGTTTGTAAAAGTAAATTATATTTCAATAATACAAATCGTTTCAATGAAAATGTTTTAATTATTGTTTATTATTCGCCTTAATTATTTTTTGATATTCATAAAAGCTCTGCTTGGGCGTGCGCTCTTGCGTAGCGAAATCCACATAAATCAAACCTAAACGCTTGGTATAGCCTGATACCCATTCAAAATTATCCCAACCACTCCACACCATATAACCGTTCAAATTTGCTCCTTCTTTCTTAGCTTTTAGTGCCGCTTCAATATGGCGTTTGATATAATCTGCTCGCATCGGATCGTTGATTTTATTATTCACTTTCATGTCTTCCTGCTTAAAACCAGTACCATTTTCGGTAATATACACCTTTGGATTGCCATAGTCTATTTTCAGCCGCATTAATATTTTATAGAGATATTCAGGCATAACAGGACCTACATTCGATTTGATAGAATCGGGATTATTGTCCAACCATTTTAAAGACATGGGCGTATCTTCTCCTTTTACAATAGCAGGAGCATAATAATTAACGCCTAAGAAATCAGGTTTTTGAGCAACAATAAAAGCCATATCTTCTGCGCTTGGCTTAAAAGTCTGGTTGTATTTGGCGAAAGAGTCCAACGCCATTTTAGGATAATGACCTTTGTAAAGAGGGTCTAAAAATAGGTCATTGATTAGAATATCTTGAAATTTAGCAGCTTCTACATCGGCAGGTTTATGGGCATCCCAAGGGGCGGCAGGATTCAAATTGAGGACAATACCCATTTCACCTTTGAGCTTTAAATCATGATAAATCTTCGTGATTTTAGCATTTGTCATCATTTGCCGATGCGCTTTCTGCATTTGGCTCATATAATATTCTTTACTGAGGGGTGCATCATGAGGCGCATTGAGCATATTTTCAACTAAAAAAAACTCAATATAAGGTTCATTGAAAGTGATAAAATGTTTTACTTTATTACCATAACGTTTCAGGCAAATTGTAGCGTAATTGAGCCACCAATTTTCCATTTCAGGATTGCCCCAACCGCCTTTTTGCAACAAAACAGCAGGATAATCAAAATGATAGAGCGTAACGAAAGGCTCAATACCAGCTGCCAATAAATCATCAATCAAGACATCATAATGCTTCAAAGCCACTTCATTGGGCGCACCTACCCCATCAGGAATAATGCGACTCCAATCCAATGACATTCTGTATGAATTGACGCCTAATTCCTTCATCAACTGAATGTCTTTCAGGTATTGTGTGCGGTCGTACATATTGATGGATACATTGCCCGTCATTTGCTCGCCAACTACCAACTTAGTAATCTGTACTTTATTGGTCAAAAAATCCCATTTAGATTCGCCTTTACCATCGGCTTGGTATGCCCCTTCTACTTGATAGGCACAGGTGGCAACGCCCCAATAAAATGGATCGTTGGTTTTATTTGTTTTAATATTTGTACAAGAAAACAGCATTATTGCAATGCCTAACATTGATAGAATTATCTTTTTCATGATTGACGTTTTTAAAATTATAATTGACTTTTGACCCCCTCAGTATTTTATTAAATTGTAGTAACAATATGCCAAATTTGCTTATTAAATATCTTTTTTCAAACGATTTATAAGCTCTTGTTCTAATTGTTCAATTGTAGGAAAAGCAGATTGAAGGTCTTCTGGCAGCTTTTCTGTTAAAATCCACCCACTCACTCCAATTGGCTTATTCAAATCACGCAAGGCATATTCTACTTCAAAACGGTCTTTCGATTTGCATAAAATTACACCTATACTGGGATTATCTGTCTCATACTTCAACAAATCATCTACTGCGGATAAATAGAAATTCATTTTTCCTGCATATTCAGGTTCAAAATCTCGCATTTTCAAATCAATAGCGACAAAACAACGCAAACGAATATGATAAAAAAGTAAATCAAGGGCGTATTCTTTTTCACCTACTTTTAAAGGATATTGTCTGCCAATAAATGCGAAACCGTTGCCCAATTCAAGTAAAAATTTAATGATTTGGTCGGTTAGTTGGCGTTCTAAATCCAATTCGTGTTTATCGGTTGTCATCGATAAAAAATCAAAAATATAGGGGTCTTTCAAGGTTTCATGCGCTAATTCTGCCTGTGGACTTGGTAATGTTTTATCAAAATTGGTAATGGCTTGACCTTGTCGGACATGAAGTTTTGTATCTAACTGAATGTCCAAAATACTGCGTGACCAATTATTTTGTATGGTCGATTTTATGTAAAAAGTAGCCAATTCAATTGATTTTACTTTCCTAAAAATCAATATATTATGACCCCAAGGAATTTGTTGAACAAGTTGTTCAACAATTGGCTCTGCATTTTGATAAAAGCGATAAAATCGCAACATAAAATAGAGATTATCTCTTGAAAAACCCGTCAAATTCGGAAATTCGGCTTTCAAATCAGAAGCAATGTGCTTGATAATACCTTCGCCCCATTGGGCATTTTGAATTTTATCATCTATCATTCTACCCAAATCCCAGTGCATACGAATCATTTTTTCATTGACTGAAAGAGCCGCTTTAATTTGAGCAGAGCGAATAGTAGTTTTTACATTTTCAAGCCATAAGCGATAATCGGCTGGTAAAACAGAAGTTTGTGTCATTAGTATTTGTTTTAGATGAAGTAATGTTTTTTAACAAAACAAAGTTATAACATTATATCATTTTTAAAACAAATAGTAGATTTTTATTAAAAATTTAATACAAAATATATCTAATTTTTCAATAAAATATTTAACACCCCTCAGTATTTCACCCGTTTTAAGTGGTTTTTTATAAAGACTCATCATCCATCAACACCGTATCAAATTTCCATAAAATCCTCTACATATTTCAACTAATAATTTTGCACGAAGGCATTGTGGCTTGGATGAACATTATATTATTAATGTCCCATAAAATCCTCCAATGGTTGTCCGTTAAATACATAGGGTTTGGCTTCAGTGAGGACAAATACGATACGGCAAATGTCTGTACTGCTTGGATTGCGCCATTTATGAATAGTGCCCCGCTGAACGATGATGCCGCCTTGACCGATTGTTTTGACAACATTATTATCCAATTCTAATTCGATTTCTCCACTCAGAATAATTCCATAATCAATGCTGCTTGAGCGGTGCATCGGCGAAGAACAATTGGGCAACATATCCACTATCCGAATCACCGAACCACCTTTGAGGGTTAGCCCAGCGTCGCGTTTTGCTCCGTCGGTCTCGTCGTTTAAATCGGCAGGAACGTTGAGGGTTGTCCAAATTGTCCGAAATGCGGCGTCTCCAGATGGGATGATGACGGTTTCAAATGATTCATCGTCCGTAAAAACGGCAGTTCCGTCAGCGGCATGACCTGTGACCACTCTTCTGATTTTTTTATTCATTTTAATACCATTTAAAAATTACAGTTTTTTATCAAATTTAAAGCATTTTCGCCCGCAATTTGCCCTATATTTATATGTTTCAATTCTTTTGCAGAGGTACTCGTCCTAATTTTCTTCAACAATCTTCACGCCCCATGCTTCCAAATTCAAAGAATCGTTTTGTAAAATAGCTATGTTGGACAATAATTCTGTTCCATTTTTGTACAAATACGCCACTTTACTCGGTGTTGCTGCATAATTGAAATAATAGCGAACAGTTTTTCCTCGTGCGTTTTTACCCATTTTTGTAATAATCGGAAAATGTAATTGTTGTTCTGAACCCCATAAATCGGCTTTTATCAAGGCTTGTTTCAGTATCTGCTCGGTCAAGTCGGCGTTTGTCATGCAGCCGACGTAAGTAGCAACCCCTTTGCCGAATTGATTTTGCGTAATAGCCGCGTATTTGCCCCATTGTGGGTGGTCGTAATAGGCTAAAACATCGGCAGTTTTTGGCGTAATTAATTCCATCCAAGTTTGGATTTTATTCTTTTCCGCACCTACTTTGTAAGGGTCGTTTTTGAGAGAAACACCGCTCGGAATCGTGAATTGATTGTATAAAATACCACAGGCTTCGTTGATAATCCCTGGCTGAACGGTGTTGCGAACCTTTACATTTTCATCCGTAAAACCACTTTTGAAGGTATAAACAACGTGTCCACCATCTTTTACAAACTGGTTGAGTTTTTTCAAAACAGCATCAGAAGCGGCGTAAAGTGCAGGGACAATAATCATTTTGTATTTCGGATTTGGGGTTTCGGATGTCGGTGACGCACCACCGAAATCCGAAACCCCAAATCCGAAATCTACTGAGGGGTCTATAAAATCCGTCTCAATATTCATTTTATACAAGGCATCGTAGTAGGGGCGCAAAATATCGTTGTAGGTTTCTCGTGCGCCCCAATTAAACCCAAACGTGCCAAAAGCGGTTAAGGCTTCGTTGCTAAAAAGCACCGCCACTTTATTGTTTTTCTTCAAATTCATGAGTTTATCGCTCAATCTGTTGAAATCTTTACCGATTGTTTGGGCTTCGTTGTAGGTCGGGTTGGGTTCAAAATCGTGGCTCAACAGACCTTTCCAGTAAGTTTCAGCCGAATTATGAATCGAGTGCCAATGCCAATAACTTACCATATTTGCCCCCGAAGCCAAGTGACTGAACGCTTGCAAACGCAATTGATTGGCGTAAGGCACCCACTGCGCGAAACCTTGCGCTTCGGTTTCAATCACAAAATAGTTCTTTCCACCTTTCATCGAACGCGCCATGTCGCCGCCCAATGAAATTTCGATACCCGTCAAATTGTCTTGCGTCGGGTGATAAATGTCAATACCTGCAATGTCCATAGATTTTGCTGCCGCAAAATGATCCACATCGGCTTGAACGCCAAACGAATAGCCGCGCCAATCCAAGTCAAAATTTTGGGTCACAAACTGGCTTGGTTTGGCGTATTCTTTCACAATTTTGGCTTGCCAAGCCAAATAATCTGTGACCAATTGGCGTTGAAATTTTTGAAATTCGCTGTTCAAACTCGCATTGATTGAGGCACTCATCGCGCCATTGACAGTCGGAAAATCGTCCCAATTATTGATGCGATTGCTCCAATAATCCAAGCCAAAAGCCTTGTTTAAGGCATCTAAAGTCTTGAATTTGGCTTTTATGTAC
>JAYTUY010000270.1:0-12410 GCA_043744275.1 Saprospiraceae bacterium | reverse complement strand
TATTTAAAAGGGCTAAAGCAACTCAATCTAAACATAAATTAAATTCATCTTGAATTACCAATATTTAATTTATTCCTAATTTAACAAAGTCAAGTTATTTAGCCCTTGAAATGAACTCATTTATATCAAATATCAATTTGCTTCTGACGCGGCGTGTCATCTACCACGCAGCGTTTTGGTTCACGCTGCTCTGCGCTCTCACTGTTGTAGAGATGCAAGGCGGCGATGCAAGTTTTATGTTTTTTTTTACAAATGAGTTGGTGAATGTCTTTTTTTATGTCGCTATTTATTACATCAACAGCGAATATTTAATACCTAAATACTTGACCCACAATAAGTTATGGACCTATTTAGGCTTTTTGATAGTGGTAGCTTTAGTCGTAACACCGATTAAGATTTTTATTTTATTCAATAAATTTAGCGATTATCCTGACTTACAAAATGAGTTAAAGGAGCATCAAACATACTATTATTTGCTCTCGCTAATTACCGCGGGCGTTTCAACACTCGTGAAAATCACAACAGATTGGGCTAAACAAACGCGTGTACAACAGGAACTCGAAACGCGGACGATGCAAACGGAATTGAATTTTTTAAAATCTCAAATCAACCCGCATTTCCTTTTCAATACGCTGAATAGCCTTTATGCATTGACTTTAAAAAAATCGGATGAAGCACCCGAAGTGGTCATTAAGCTCTCTGAAATGATGCGGTATATGCTCTATGAATGCAATGAAAAATTCGTACCCCTCAGTAAAGAGATTGCTTATATTCGCAATTATTTGGATTTAGAAAAGCTGCGGCACAAGCATTTGGACATAAAATTTGACGTAGAAGGCACAGTGGGTGATTTGCAAGTAGCCCCTCTCATTTTCATTTCTTTCATTGAAAATGCTTTCAAACATGGGGCTGCCAACCATATTTCGGCTGGGTTTGTTCAAATTCATATATTTATTGATAAAAATGAATTGAATTTATATGTTGAAAACAGCAAGCCTGAAAAGCAACCTGCACAGGAGCATCGCAGAAGCGGCGGAATCGGTTTAGTGAATGTAAAGCGGCGTTTAGAAATCATTTATCCTGAAGGTTATCATTTGGATATTTTTGATAAACCCAATACCTACGGCGTCAATTTATGGATGCGTTTAAATGGCTCGACGGATATTGAACCAATTAAAATATCTAAAAATATTTTTGAAAAATTAAAATAAGTTTGTTAGCAATAAACCTCATAGGTTTAATTCCTTGATAATAAATAAAAATTCAATTATCATAAAACATTGATTATCAACATTTTAACAATTAATTTTAAATTCCTAATTCCTAATTTTAAATTCCTAATTAATATGAATGTAATAATCGTTGACGATGAACCGCTGGCATTGGATGTACTGGAAACATATGTTTCTCGAATGCCCGATTTGAACCTCATTGGGCGTTGTAATAATGCTTTTGAAGCCAATGAAATGTTGAAAAATCATGATGTTGATTTGATGTTTTTGGATATACAAATGCCACAACTGACGGGTATTGAATTTCTCAAAACCTTGTCGAAACCGCCAATGGTGGTGTTCACAACAGCTTATCCGAATTATGCTGTTGAGGGTTTTGAGTTGAATGCTTTGGACTATCTTTTGAAGCCTATTTCGATGGATAGATTCATGAAAGCTGTGAATAAAGCCACTGAGCAGCACGAACTCCACAACAAAGAAGCCGCTCCGACGCCTGATGGTAACTCCATAACTGTCGGCACGAATACGGGCGAAACAGATTATTTTTTTGTGAAAAGTGATAAGAAATTAGTGCGTGTGAAATTCGTCGATATTCTTTACATCGAGGGCTTGAAAGATTATGTCATTATTCGCACTGAAACGGGGCGTGTTATCTCTTTGCAGACGATGAAAAGCCTTGAAGATAAATTGCCCGTAGGTCAATTTGTGCGCATACATCGCTCATATATAGTGGGCATGGATAAGATAAATGCCATCGTTGGCAATATGGTAGAGGTGATGGAAAAGGGTCAACCCAAGCATTTGCCGATTGGTAAAAACTATCGGGATGAGTTGTTGGAGATGATTGAGAAGCATAAATTGTAAGATTTTTTCAAAAAATTTAAATTGGGAAATGGGTAAAATATTTATTATAAAATATTGAGAATCAGAATTTTACACAATAAAATATTTATTACCTTTTAAAAAATGATTTAAAATATTTGGAAAGAAGGTTGAAATTTGAAACAAATAATTACTTTTGTAACGGAAGTAATTTTTTTGTTTAAATAAAAAAAGAAAAAGTGGATAACGAGAGAAATTCCAAACGTTTTGAAAGTGTCTATTCAAAGAAGGTTCGTGCCGGAAAACGAAGAACTTATTTTTTCGATGTCAGAAGAACAAAAGGGGAAGATTTTTATTTGACCCTTACGGAAAGCACTAAAAGATTTGATGGCGGTTACGAACGCCATAAAATTTTTCTTTACAAAGAAGATTTTAATCGCTTCATTCAAGGTCTTGAAGAAACCATCAACTACATCAAAACAGAACTGATGCCTCAGTATGATTACGATGAGTTCGCTCGTCGTCAAGATGAATACGAAGCGCGTATGGCTGAAGAAAATGGTTATGACAGAGAGGATTTTAGAAAAAATCCAAGAGAAATCAAAAATGAAGAGAGTGATGAAAGTGCTGAAAACGAAGAAAGTGATGATAGCTTAGAATCATTAGAAGAGGCAGACTTTGAAAAAAGTGTAGATGCCGCACCCGATGTAGTGGTGAATAAAGAAAAAGAGGTGCGAGCTGAAACTCGCAGCAAAAACTCTCTTCACGAAGACGACGATGAGGATATGAGTTGGTAAAAAACTTCTATAAGTCATAGTTATATAGTAAAAGCGAATCTTCTTTTGGAAGGTTCGCTTTTTTATTCTACTGAATGACAAAATTTCTACTGAATGACAAACTGAAAGGGATTAAAATTTGTCAAGCAATTTAGCTTTCATTTGTTGAAATTCAGCATCAGATAATACGCCTGCATCTTTCAACTCAGACAGTTTTTTCAATTGAGTCACTAAATCATCAGTCGTGGTGGTTTTGGATACCCCCTCAGTATCAGCCACTTTTTTTCCATTTTTCAACTCTTCATCATATACTTTTTTGGAAGATTTTATATCAAAATTATCAAAAGTACCGCCATTGGCGAAGTGTCGCGCAAACATTTTACCTAAAGCATAAGTTGAAGCAGCAGACATTGCCGCCATGCTCATTTCACCTACAACAGTTCCGACGCCTGGAATAATTTTTACAAGGCTGGCAGCTACTCGAGCGACACTGCTGCCTGCTACTGCAGTGATGATATTTTTACCAATATTTTCCATGAATTTAATATCATATTGCTTTGCCAATTGGCGAAGCATATTGAGCTGAACTGCCGTTACAGCAGCCAAATCAGCACCTGGAATCGGAATCAAACCTGCACTGGCAGCAAATCCTACATGGTTTTTGATAATGTCGTTGGCTCTTTGAGCTTTTTCTTCTTGGTTCATCTCTGAAAAGGTATTTACGATATTTGAAATTTGAGTGGCTGTATTAAAACCGTACAATAGTTTGTCTATCATTGATTATTTATTTTAGTAACAAAACCTATTTGATACTCTAAAAGTTCTGTAAGTTACAATGAAATGCCTTGATGAATGTTTTTTAACGACTAAATGAGGCTTAGAATCTACAAATAAAAATAAAAAAAATCCACAGGTTTTGACGCTGTGGACTCAATGAGAAAGCTTTATTATTCTAAACTTGCTATTTCTTAGTTTAAATTTTCATATTTTCGATACCGATTTTTTCAAGGCTACGCATCATGAGGTAAAATATCAATGATTCGTCGCGACCTTGAAGACCGAGTCGGTTGTTAGTCATTCGTAGGAGTCGAGCATATAATGTCCACAAGGCACTGAATTTAGCTTCTACTTTGAGTGCCCGAAGGCGAAAAGTGCGCACTAAATCAGCGGTTGAGTAAAAACATTGCTCAATCCATTGATTGTAAATATCCTCTTGAAATTCAGTTTTGGTTTGCAAGGCTTCCCAAAGCTCTGCATGAAAATTGATGAAAGGCTCACGTTGGTTATCAAAAAATTCTTCGAGATATTGAAGGCGAAAATCTTCCGTAGAATGGTATAAAAGGCAATATTCAAAAAAACGAATAGATTCTTCAATGTCCATATCAGCCGCTTCAGCAAACCCTAAGTGCATTTGAATAGCCGTTGCCAAGACATCATCAGACGACCATTTATCTCCTTTCCGAGTCATAAAATCAAGGATCACTTCACTCGACGATTGAAAATGCCGCTCCGCAATGGGCAAGCCGACGACTCCGCCCCACATCTCTGCATCTGGTTCATAATCAATGAGTTGCACCGTATTATTGGGTACGAAATCGAATTTTTCGATGTTGCGGACAGAAGGCTTTGTAGCAAAAAACGCCTCAAAATGCTCTACTATGCTCGGAATAACAAGGGTGTGCTTGAATTCAGTATTGCATCTAAAATACAGACGGATGTGCGCCCCTCCTTCGTACGAACGCTCCCAGTAGTATCTCTCGATGATGCCCGTGTGGGTCATCGAGTCAACTAATGGTTTGACACATTTTGTTAAGAAATGTTGCCAAGGCTCGTTGTAGTTAAGACGGGCGACCACCCATTCTGCTGTAATTTTGGTTGAAGACATTGTAAGTTATAAGATTCGCTTTACGTAAGACTCGATACTATACAATAGGCAAAATCTCAGCCAAATAGCGTCAAATAGCGTCACAATACTGAGGGGGTATCAGATATTTTGTTTTCTCAATTTTAAATACACCTCTGTCAATCCTTTATAAATGCTTGATTTTCAATATGTTTTTAAATATGTATAGGTTTGAAACAGAAATTAAAGTACCTAAATACCGTATTCTCACCTTTTGGCTACATATTTTAATGTCACAAGATTCTTACAAAATGGCAAGGATGATAAATAGTAACTTGATGGTTAAGTAGATTGATTTAAATGATAGTAGGTTGGTTTAAATTTTTTGAAACATAAATTTTCAACAGTCGTCTGATTCATCATAAAAATCATCAAAAAGCACTGTATTTTTACATTCGATTTTGCCCCCCTCAGTAATTTTAATGAAAAACCATATCAATCTTTGAAAATCAATCAATTAAATCTATTTTATGAAAAAAATATTGACGCTCGCTTTCCTCCTTTTCAGCATCTCAGCCGCTTTTTCTCAAGAGAAAACAGATAGGCTTTTAAAAAAACTGCTCAAAAAATATCCTGATAAATTCGCCACCATTCTCAAAAATCCTGCAAAATACAGGGTTCAGATTCTTTATACTCAAATTGATAGAGATAAAAACAATGTGCCTGCTTTCAAGAGCTATAACTATCGCATCAATAAAGATGAGTACTTTTATCCTGCCTCTACCGTCAAATTTCCTGCTTGTCTTTTGGCTTTGGAGAAAGTTAATCAGCTCAAAATCAATGAGTTAGATAGAAAATCAACGATGCTCAATGATTCAACGAAAAAAAGCGAAAGCAAGCGATTTGCCGACGAAACCAATATTTTCAACAGTGGTTATCCCTCGATGGAACATTATATCAAGAAAATCCTATTGGTGAGTGACAATGATGCTTTCAATAGGCTGTATGAATTTATGGGGCAAGAGGGCTTTAATGAAAACCTTTATAAAAAAGGCTATAAAGATTTGAGGATTGTGCATCGGCTACAAATTCCTCTCACACGTGAGCAAAATCGCTCGACGAATATTGTGATGTTCTCGAAGCCACAAACTAAGTTCGCACCTATATATATGCAGCCTGAGCAGTACAACGAAAAATTGTATGAGCCAGCGAAGCCCATTTTAATTGGCGATGGCTATATGAAAGGCGATTCGTTGGTGCGTCAACCGTTTGATTTTACTTATAAAAATTATTTTCCTCTTGAAAATCAGCAGGCTATACTGAGGGCTACGCTTTTTCCTGAGAGCGTTGCCCCTGCACAGCGTTTTGATATTAAAGAGGATGATTACAAATTTTTGTATAAATATATGAGCATGTCGCCCCTCGAAAGCAAATGCCCTTTGTATCCTGATAAAGACAGTGCAGGGGCATGGGATTCGTATTGTAAATTTTTGATGTTTGGAAATACTAAAGAACCGATGCCTAAAAACATCCGTATTTTCAATAAAGTAGGCGACGCTTACGGGTTTTTATTGGATAATGCCTATATCGTGGATTTTGCGAATGGTGTAGAGTTCATGCTCACAACCGTTATTTATTGCAACGCAGATGGTATTTTCAACGATGATAAATATGATTATGACACCGTCGGTTTTCCATTTATGGCAAATTTGGGCGATGTGATTTATAATTATGAAATCAATAGAAAAAAGAAAGTGAAGCCTAATCTGTCGAAGTTCAAAATCAATTATGATGAACAATGAAAGAGACTTGAATTAGGATAGGTAGGATTAGAAAGATGTTTAAGGATTGATAAACGGAGCGTAATCAATCCTTAAACATCTTTCTAATCCTACCTATCCTAATTCAAGTTAAAAAAAGCGTTAACGAAACATCTCGTTAACGCTTTTTAGCATTTAAAGGGCTTTTTATTAAAGTTTTAACATAAGTGAAATCAATTTAATAAAACACTAACCAAGCGATAACTACGCTTAACAAAAGGTCAGCCGTTCTTTGTATCATCAATTCGATACAAACCATTCTTCTCAATTTTAAAATAACAAACGTTATGAAAAAGATTCTTTTTTTAGCTGGCTTCCTTTCAATCGCTACTCTTTCTACCACAATGGCTCAAAATGCAGCCGGTGCTCGTGTGGGTGCAACATGGAATAATGTGACCTCAAAAGATTTGAACGGTACTGTGGATTTCAAAAATATGTCGAGCATGTCAGCAGGAGCTTTTTATGAGGTCGGATTAGGCTATAATTTTTATGTTCAACCCGAATTAAATTACAATGAAAAAGGCTTTCGCTCGGATGTCAATAGAGATTTGACTTTGTTTGGTATTAATTTGCCTGTTGGTGGCAGTGCGGTTTCAATCATTAAATATGTCGATTTTCCTGTTTTATTGAAGTATAAACTCGGAAATACTGAGGGGGGTGTCAAGGCTTATCTTATGGCGGGACCTTCTTTGGGTTATGCTTTGAGTGGCAATATTGAAACCCGTGCAAAGGTTCTGATTGATATAAAAGTGGCTGATTCGCCTATTAATTTGAATTCTAACAACTATAAAAGAACGGAATTAGCTGGTGTAATTGGAGCAGGTGTTGAATTACCAATTGGTGATAGAGCGAAATTTTTTGTTGATGCACGTTATGCAAAGAGCCTGACAGATGTGTATGAATTGCCTGTTGTGGGTTCAAGATTGCGCAATCAAAGCTTTGGTTTAGGTGTTGGCTTTGCGATGAATTTGTATTAGAATGTGGTTGGTGATTATAGTGATTGGTGTGATTGGGTGATTAGTGTGATTATTTAGAATATTAAAAGATATTTTAGGTTTAAGTCTTGAATCCTTTGGAGCTTTGATTAAGTAACCTTCGCGCAGAGATGTTCGGAGGTTTCTTTTTTGGGTTAAAAGTCCAATATTCCGAAAGTTTCATTATATGGATTTCTAATATTTATTATATCGAATTTGAGTTTAGTATGTTGACTGAGGAGGTTAAATATTTTAATACACTCAACATCTGATGTAGCAAATTTCAATATTTGTTCTTCAATATCCGCCTGAGCAAATAGTTTTGTATCGTTTGGAATAATTTTCCTATCAGGTAGATTCAAAATGTTTTTATTTTGAAAAACAATTGCGGCTAAATTACCTGTTCTTGATGCATGATTGATATTGAAAGGCACTATTTGAACGTCTTGAAGTGGTAACTCATCGATTGAACCTTTTACACAGTATTCTGCTACAGAAATTGTTGAAGTTTTTAAAACAAAATTATTTTGGAGAAAATACTTGTAATATTTCAACGTATTTTCATGCAAAGAGTCTTGCTCATTGAGCAAACGAATGAAAAAACTTGTATCCAGCATTACGCAACTACGCTCCATATCCTCTTATATCTTGAAGCCAATCATCGGCATCTGCCACCTCTGACCAACTTTTTTTAGCTTTTTGAATTAACGAATTTATATATTCCTCCTTAAATGATGGATTGTAATCAATGATATCAATCAACCATAAGGAAGTTTTTTCAATTTCGCCTGTTCTTAAATTTTGTTTGCCTTTTACTCTGACGCCATAAGGCTTATAGAGTGGATTATTTTCGTAATTAGTTAATAATTCTTTGGAGGCATCAATTTTCAACAAACCATGTTCTTTTGTATCTAAATGGACATTTGCTTTACTTTTTCCTCCTGCATCTACAATAATTCCGTAAAAATAAAATTCTGCATCAGCCCATATTTCTTCTGACCTAATGAATTTTGTATCTCTATTTATTATTAATTTATTTTCCTCTGAGAGAGAAGTTTTTATTTCATATTCATAATTATTCTTTCGCGATTCTTGTTGAAAAAATTCAAAAGCTCTTGCTGTTGATGATTCCAAAAAATCAATTGAATAATTATCTGCTTTTATTTGAGCCAATATGGCATTGAATCCAATAATGGCTTGCAATGCAGTTTTTATTGTATGCTTGACTGAACCCTCAGCTATTTCGTAGGTCATTGTTGGGCGTTCTCTTTTCGCATTAGGGAATAATAGGTTTTCTGCATTTTGCAGTACCTCAATAATTTCCCTTATATCATAATTATTGGGACTCAGTTCAAGGTTTCCTTTTTGACCTTTAACAATTATCTCTATTTGCCCTATTTTTTCCACTTGCTTGTATCTTTGATGTTTACAAAGATAAGATGTTTTTAAATTAATTAAACATTTTGTTTGTTCTTATACTTCTTTTCAATCTTATAATTACTTAAAACTCACCATAAACGGCACCCGCATCTGAGGTCCTTTCATCGTTTGCATCTTTTTAAACTGTTCGTAGTAAGGATAATATTCGCCCAATTCACGCTTGATAGCCGATTGGGTCATATCGTCGGTAGATTTATCGCCTGTCAAATTTTCTACGAATTTTTGAATACTGTTTTTAAACTTAGGATACTCAACGGTTTTATAATCTTTCAACTGAGCCTTTGAAGCAGCGGCTTTGATAGCTTCTTCCAAACCGCCGATTTCATCAACCAAGCCGATTTCTTTTCCCTTAGTGCCGAGCCAAATTCGACCTTGAGCAACGGCATGTACCTCATCGCGGGTTTTATGACGGCATTGTGCTACACGAGAAAGAAATTTTTCATAAGTGCTGTCAATCCCTTGCTGAATGATTTTTCCTTCATCATCTGAAAAGGCTATCATGACGCCATTCATAGCAGCGTATTTCGATGTTTTGACCGTATCGAAAGTGATACCGAGCTTATTTTTAAAAGTATTTTCTAAATTTGGAATCATACCGAAAACCCCTATCGAACCCGTCAAGGTATTCGGTTGGGCATATATGGCGTCGGAAGCCATCGCAATATAATAGCCGCCCGATGCCGCATAATCTCCAAACGATGAGACCACTTTGATGCCTTGATGACGCGCCAAATCCAATTCTCTCCAAATAACATCCGAAGCAAATGCAGAACCACCACCTGAATTAATACGCAACACAATCGCTTTTACATTGTCATCTTGACGGAGTTTGCGGATAATTTTCGCATATCTATCGCCCTGAATTGTACCATCTTGTTCTTTATCTCCACCGCCTGTAATATCGCCTTCGGCATATACAATGGCAATTTTATCTTTAGATGAACCGACTGGTTTTGAGTAACTGGCTGCATAATCCGTCAGATTAATAGAGTTGATTTTGTCCTTATCTTTCAAGCCCATTTTATGGCGCAACATCATCAGCATTTCATCATAATACCCCTCAGTATCAGCGAGTTTTACACGCACGGCATCGTGTGCATTGCGAATGGCAAGCGTATTGGCAATATTTTGAAGTTCAGAAATGGGTATTTTCCTTGATTTAGAAACGGCATTGAGCATCACATCATACATGCCTGTGAGGTACTCCCTCATTTGCAAACGGTTTTGATCGCTCATTTTATCCAAACGAAAAGGCTCTGTAGCACTTTTAAATTGCCCTGCATAATAAATTTGCCATTTCATATCTAATTTATCAAAAAAGCCTTTCATAAAAGGTATTTCAGCAGCAAAACCTCTGAAATCTATATCGCCGTTTGGATTGAGCATAACAGTATCAGCAGTTGATGCCAAGTAATAAGCACCTTGCGAAAATGAATCGCCATAGGCATAAACGAATTTGCCGCTTTTCTTAAATTCCTCGATGGCATTTCTCAAAACAGTCATGGTAGCGAAGCCAGACATAATATATTGAGTATTGATAACGATGCCCTTAATTTTATCGTCATGCGCTGCTCGCGAAATAGAGGTCACCATATCACGTACACCCACCACCTTTTCACTTTGGAAAGGACTTTTTTCGACATTATCTGTCAGCTCAGGAATCAGTGATTCTAATTTCAATTCCAAAACACTATTGGATTTCACATCTTTCACTTTTTCATCATCTCCACTCGCCAAACCTGCTACAGAAAGTACGCCAAAGAAGAACAAAGCAATCATTGCTAAAAAAACGCCTAAACATGAGGCGAACATAAATTTAAAGAATTGTCTCATCGGAAATTATATTAGATTTTATACTTTAATATACAAAAGTAGAACCTCAACTACGAATGGCACATTTTTTTAGATTAATGCTTTATTTAAAAGGATGTTTAAACATTTTTTTAAACTTTAAAATAAAACACCCGTCTAAATGGATGGTATTTGCGCTCACTTTCCCACCATTTACCCCCTCAGTATATACGCAGTTTTTCAAATAAAAAAGCTCATTTTCACCATTTTTAAATTAAAAACATGAAAAAAATTATTACAATTTTGCTTGTCTTCGCAATTTCTCAAGGCATTATTTCTGCTCAATCCATGTATTTTCCGCCTGCCACAGGCACTGTTTGGGAAACCTCTACCCCTCAGTCATTGGGCTGGTGTACTCAAAATATTGACTCACTGAATCGGTTTTTAGAAGAAAAAAATAGCAAGGCTTTCATTGTTTTGAAAAATGGGCGCATTGTGATGGAAAAATATTTTGGCACTTTTACTCAAGACTCTGCTTGGTATTGGGCGTCGGCAGGTAAAACGATGACGGCATTTCTGACAGGCATCGCTCAAAAGGATGGGCTTTTCAAAAACAATGACGTCAGTTCAAAATATCTTGGCGTGGGTTGGTCGAGTGCACCAACGGCAAAAGAGCAGCTCATCACCATCAAAAATCATCTCGCTATGACCACTGGTTTGGATGATAATATTCAAAATGATAATTGCGCTTTGCCAAGCTGTTTTGTCTATAAAGCGGATGCTGGCACGCGTTGGGCTTATCATACCGCTGCTTATTATTTGATTGAAGATATGATTGAAAAAACGTCGGGCATGACTTATACTCAATACACCAGCCAAAAATTGCAAGCCAAAACAGGCATTACGGGCTTATGGAACAACCATGTTTTTTTTAGCAAACCGCGTTCGATGGCGCGTTTTGGTTTGCTTTTGCTCAATAAAGGTGTTTGGAATCAAAATATAATACTCAATGACACCACTTATTTCAAAGAAATGACCGCCACCTCTCAAACGATTAACAAATCTTATGGCTATCTCACGTGGCTCAATGGCAAAGGGTCTTATATATTGCCACAATCTCAATTCGTTTTTACAGGCAATATTATCCCAAATGCACCCGCTGATTTATATGCTGCTTTGGGTAAAAATGATCAGAAAATATATGTCGTGCCAAGTCAAAATTTAGTGGTGATTCGCATGGGCGATGCTTCAGGTACGTCCTTGTATGCCCTCAGTAATTTTGATAATGAGCTTTGGAAACGGCTTTCAGCAGTGACTTGTGCCACGACACCTACTACAGAACTTGTTGATAATGAAGCATTTACAATTTATCCTAATCCAACAAGTGATATTTTAACTGTTCAATTTAAAAAACCGAATGCTGATTTTAACATCACTATTTATAATGCCAACGGTCAAGTTTTAAAATCTATAAAAAATAATGCTTCAATAAATATTTCTGATTTAACAAAGGGTTTTTATTATATAAAAGCCTTAAATACTGAGGGGGTATCTTTGGGTTTTAAAAAATTTATTAAAAATTAAAGGTTTTATATTATACTTCAAGTGTGTTTCAGATTTACTAAATTTGTGGTGCGACATAAAGTTATGTACTACCCTTGGGACATAAAGTTGAAACCGCCTTAGCGTTCTTTGAAAATACTGTGAATTTT
>JAYTUY010000269.1:0-3564 GCA_043744275.1 Saprospiraceae bacterium | reverse complement strand
ATCGTCGTTAACAACTAAAATTAGCGGTCTTTTCATATTACTTTTCATTATTTTCGCCCAAAAATACATCAACTTCGCATGAAGCCGTTAGATTTGAGCAATTTTTAAAAAAGAAATTTCAATTTATGGAGTATAAAGACATCATAAAATCTATCCAACAAAAGCAGTACAAGCCTGTCTATTTTTTGCATGGCGAAGAGCCTTATTTTATTGATGAAATAACGCAAGTCATTGAAAATGAAATATTGACTGATGCTGAAA
Source organism: Saprospiraceae bacterium (assembly GCA_043744275.1). Taxonomy (GTDB): domain Bacteria; phylum Bacteroidota; class Bacteroidia; order Chitinophagales; family Saprospiraceae; genus JAAFJT01. Next base: position 3,303 of record JAYTUY010000269.1, on the reverse strand, counting down.
AAAGTTTCAATCTGACTATTTTGTACGGTAAAGATGTTGATAATCTAACCGTTGTGGACAATGCCCGTCGCTATCCGATGATGAGCCAATACCAAGTCGTTATCATCAAAGAAGCGCAGGATATGAAAACTTTGGCGCAATTGCAGACCTATATCGCCCAACCCCTCAGTAGTACGGTGCTTTGTATCGCTCATAAACATAAAAAATTGGACATGCGCACGGCGTTTGCAAAAGCACTTACGAAGCACGCCGTTATCTTTGAATCAAAACCTTTGTATGACAATCAAATACCTGATTTTATTCGTAACTGGTTGAAAGACAATAAGTTACAGATAGAATCGAATGCTCTGGATTTGATGGTCGAATATCTCGGAACGGATTTGGGCAAGGTGATTAATGAGTTAGAGAAGTTGAAAATCAATATGACTGAGGGGGGCAAAATTACGATTGATCATGTTGAAAAATATATCGGTATCAGTCGGGACTACAACGTTTTTGAACTCCAAAAAGCCATCGGACAGCGCAATGTTTTACAAGCCAATAAAATCATTAATTATTTTGGAGAAAACCCTAAAAGCGCACCTATTGTGATGGTTGTCAACAATTTATACAATTTTTTTTCTAAAATATACCAACTCTATTTTATTCAAAATCAGTCGCCAATGGAGCAAGTGAAAACGCTCGGCTTGCGTTCAGAATGGTTTTTGAAAGATTATTCAATGGCTATTAAAAATTATCCTCGCGCTAAAACGGAGCAAATCATTGCCTTGTTGCGTGAATTTGATTTGAAATCGAAGGGTGTCGATGCCGATAATGCCGAAGATTCAGCTTTGATGCAAGAGTTGATTTTTAAAATTTTGCATTAAGTTTTGGATAGGAATGGGAACGCGGATGACGCGGATTGAGCGGATTTTTCTTTAAAATGCGAATAATGGGTTAAAGTAATCGCGGAGCGATTGAATGTGAATAACCTTCGATGCAATCGGAGGGTTAAAGTGAAATGGTGCTTTAACTGCGGAGCAGTTAAATGTGAAATATGACCAACGACCGCCTATTTTACATTCAACTGCTCCGCAGTTATGCCCATTCTTTACAATTATTCCCCTGATTGGCATCAGGGGTTATTCACATTCAATCGCTCGCGATTACTTCAACCCATTATTCGCATTGATAATCAATTATTTATTTATAAAAAAACTTGTCACCAACTCCTAATTTTCTGCTCAATATTAGTCGTCGAATACCCCTCCAAATAGGGTAAACTTTTCACCTCTCCACCATTGGCTAATACCACATCCGAGCCGACTATTTGATGCGGTTGCCAATCGCCGCCTTTTACTAAAACATCGGGCATAATCATTTTAATCAAATCCAAAGGCGTATCTTCTTCAAAAACCACTACGGCATCTATGGGTTCAAGCGCAGCTAATAAATGCTGCCTTGTTAGTTCATCGTTGATGGGGCGATGTTCTCCCTTGAGACGGCGAACGGACGCTGCGGAATTCATACCCACTATCAATTTATCGCCTAAATCCCGTGCTTCTGCGAGGTAATGAATATGCCCATAATGCAACAAATCAAAGCAGCCATTGGTGAAAATGATTTTATAACCTTTTGATTTCCAATCAGTTACAGTTTCAAGAAGTTGTTCCCAAGACTGAATTTTTTTGTGAATTTTTTCAAATCTCATATTTAAATAAAAATTTAGCCCAACTACTACTTATGTATAAAGGCGAGCCCTGACATGTCAGGTACTCGCCTTTTTAGTTTGGTTTGTTATTCTGTTTTGGTTGCGTCACCGATTATTTTATGATAATATAACTACGCTCTTTTAGGCACTACACGCGGCAAATAAAGCGTCAATTCCTGCCCTTTCGTAATATGCGCTCTGTCTAAATGATTCCAAAGCATGATATTATAAACACCAATATTGAACAAATCAGCTACTGCTTCTATCGTTTCTCCTTCTCCAATCATATAACTTGTTTTGAAATAATTAGGGTCACCTTCTAATTTTGGCAAATTTTCATCCACAACCATCGGCGTAAAATTGAGCGTAGCGCGTTGTTTGGCATCTGGATTATCAACATAATCTTTCAATGCGCCCATCAACCGACGAGGGACGACCACATTGCAACCTTTTTCAGAAGCAGGCACATAACCTTCGCCATATTGCTGATTGAGTTCTTTAATCAAATCGAAAGGTGCGCCCGTGACATTGGCAACTGTGGAGAGCGATAAATGACTAAAAACTTTAACACTTCCTATGGTTTGAACATCCAAGCCAGGTAAATAGGCTTTCAACCCATGCGACCGATAGTTTTTCATCAAGTAAGTAAACGCGATGAACTTTGAAATATATTCCTGCGTTTGCTGAGGTAAAAATACTTTTACACGATCAAAATCCTTGCTTTTAGCCCGTTTCATAGCAGCACCCAAACATCCTGCGCCGCAATTATAGCCAGCTAAAACCAATTCCCAATCGCCATATATTTTATACATTCTTTTCATATCCTTCAAGGCAGCTTCGGTGCCTCTGTAAAGGTCGAGTCTTTCATCCAGTTCACCATCGATACGCAAACCAAATTCCTCTTTCACATCGGGCATAAGTTGCCAAATGCCTTTAGCACCCGCAGTGGAGATAGTTCTGTTGTTGAGTTCTGTTTCAAGGCAAGTGATGTACTTGAGATCGGAAGGTAGGTCGTATTCTTTAAGAAATTGGTCAAAAATGGGGAAAAACGAAGCCGAGCGACCTATCATTTTCTCGGTATCTTTGCGCCCCCTCAGTAAAGATTGGATTCTCGTAACCACTGAAGCGTCCGTCCTAACGGGAACGATGCACTCCATGTTACGTAATCGGGACTCTACTTCGTCTTCTGCTGTGAGTAAAGTCGTAGCGAAAAGACTGATGATGATGAGTACTGTTTTTTTCATTTTTATAGATAAAATTGTGTCCTTCGATTTTTTGCGGATAAATACTGAGGGGTGGTAAAAACCGCCCCGAATATCCGTTTAAAATTGAAATTAAATTGTCCTTTTTTTCTATATCTGCTAAGTGTACATTACACTTATCTGATTTTAAATTGTGCTATAGTGTCAAAAATAGCATTTTCACGGGATAGCCAATTACTGGCGAAGTGTGGGTTTTGGTGAGCTTTAAACCAATTGATAAGTCAAAGATAGAAAAGCCGTACAAAATTTGGATACTTTTTATGAATTAAATTTCAAAAAGAAATAAAAAAAGAAATTTTATTCTGATTAAGTGTTATTTTTTTAACGAAAATATGTATTAAAATTTTATAA
>JAYTUY010000268.1:0-12429 GCA_043744275.1 Saprospiraceae bacterium | reverse complement strand
TTTACTACCTTTAGGACGACCCGTTTTTTGCACCACATGCACCGCTTTTGGTGCAGAACCTGTCCTTTGGGCTAATTTTTGAGCCTTTTTAGCCGCTTTCTTTTTAGCTCGCTTTTCTGTCATAACGGTCGGAAATATAAGTTGCTCCTGAATAAGTGGCAGACTTATTTTTGTCCAACGGTGGGTCAACGATAAATTGAAAACCGCTATACTCCGTATCACTTTTTCAGCTTTGCTACTGTAATTGTACCCAACTCCGTGTGTCGCATGACCTGACTTCTTTTCAACAGTTTCATCAACTGCCAATACCCAGTGATGAGTGAAATCCTTCACACTACCCATATAGCGGTTCAAAAAAGATTGAACCAAGATACCACAATGACCTACCCAGTCATGGGGACGAGCATAAAAGCGTTCTAAGCGCCTTTTGCTCATCCGCAATATCCATCGACTAAGATTGGTTATTGAAAATTTACCCGTGTAGGACCAATAACTCTTACTCGGTTCTATCAAATATGATAACTTTGCCCCCATGATATTTTGGAGTATCTCCAAAATGTTAATTGTATTTTTCATGGGGCTAAGTTACAATTGTTGCTTAGCCTTTTTTTCCCTGTGCAATAGCGGAGATAATGCTCAGTAATCCACCATTTTTTAGTAAGCGACGAGAAGTGAAACATTTGTTTTAATTTTCTTACCCTGTTAAAGGTTCGATACAAATTTATTGTAAGGTAATTTTATATTGAGAAATATTCGGAACAAAAACATTTAGGTATATTTATCACTCCTTTTAAAACATGATATTCGGCATAATGTTATGTTGATTTTAAATCTCATAAAAATGAAAACCAATTCGTTACTTTCCCTGTCTATTACACTACTTTCCTGCGTTTGTGTCCACGCACAGACCTATAATTTTATCGATAAAATCACGGCAAAATCTTTCAATCCTGCCACTTTAAGTTGGTACAATACGCCTGCTAAAAAATGGGAGGAAGCCTTGCCCGTTGGCAATGGCAGATTAGGTGCTATGGTTTTCGGTAAAAATGGTGAAGAGCGGATTCAACTCAATGAAGAAACGTATTGGTCAGGAGGTCCTTATTCAACGGTGGTGAAAGGCGGTTATAAGGTTTTGCCTGAGATTCAAAAATTGGTATTTGAAGAAAAATATTTAGCGGCGCATAATCTATTTGGGCGCAATTTAATGGGCTATCCCGTTGAGCAGCAAAAATATCAAAGCCTTGCCAATTTGCATTTATTTTTTAAAAATCAAGATTCTGTTACGGATTACAAGCGTTGGTTGAATCTTGAAACAGGTATTTCGGGTGTTTCATACAGTGCCAACGGCATTACATATCAACGGGAAGTGTTTGCTTCGGCACCCGACCAAGTGATTGTGGTGCGTTTGACAGCCAATAAACCCAATAGTATTTCCTTCACCGCCAATTTGCGAGGGGTGAGAAATCAAGCCCATTCCAATTATGCAACCGACTATTTCAGAATGGATGCTTTTGGCAAAGATGGCTTGGTTTTGACTGGTAAATCGGCGGATTATATGGGTATTGTAGGCAAATTGAAATATGAAGCCCGCATCAAAGCCGTACCCGAAGGCGGGACGATAAATACTGAGGGGGTCGATTTAATCATCGAAAATGCCAATGCCGTAACGTTGTATTTTGCCGCCGCCACCAATTTTGTGAATTACAAAGACGTGAGTGCCAATCAACACCAAAGGGTTGATGATTATTTTAAAAAGATAGAAAACAAATCGTATAAATCTATTTTGGATGCGGCTTTGATGGACTATAAAAAGTATTTTGACCGTGTGTCACTGACATTGCCCATTACAGAAAATTCGTATTTGCCTACGCCCGAACGGATTCAGAAAATACAAACAAGCCCTGACCCTTCGCTTTCGGCATTGAGCTATAATTTTGGTAGGTATTTGATGATTGCCTCTTCCCGTGCAGGCACTGAACCCGCTAATCTACAAGGCATTTGGAACGATGATACGAACCCTATGTGGGATTCAAAATACACCACTAATATCAATACCGAAATGAATTATTGGCCCGTTGAAAGCAGTAATTTATCAGAATGTGCCGAACCTTTAGTGCGCATGATACGGGAACTCACCGACCAAGGTGCGCAAGTCGCAAAGGAACATTATGGTGCAAAAGGTTGGGTTTTTCATCAAAATACGGATTTATGGCGGGTAGCTGCTCCGATGGATGGACCGACTTGGGGCACTTTTACGGTGGGCGGAGCGTGGTTGTGTACGCATATTTGGGAGCATTATCAATACACCCGCGATGCTGCTTTTTTAAAAGAAAACTACCCATTGATTGAAGGCTCGGTGCAGTTTTTTATGGATTTTTTAAAACCACATCCGAATGGTAAAGGGTTGGTCACGAATCCTTCTACGTCGCCCGAAAACTTTCCCGATGGTGGTGGCAACAAACCTTATTTTGATGAAGTCACTGCGAGTTTTAGAGAAGGCACGACGATTTGTGCAGGCTCTTCGATTGATATGCAAATTCTGTATGACTTATTTGGCTATTTTATAGAGGCATCCGATATTTTAGGTAAAAACAGTGATTTTATTCAAAAAGTAAAAACGGCAAGAGCGCAATTAGTACCACCTCAAATCGGCAAAGATGGCTCGCTGCAAGAATGGGCCGACGATTGGAAGTCGTTGGAGAAAAACCACCGCCACTTTTCGCACATGTACGGCTTATACCCGGGCAAAGTTTTATATGAAAAAAGAACTCCCGCTTTAATTGAAGCCTATAAAAAAGTGTTGGAAGAGCGCGGCGATGCATCCACAGGTTTTTCAAGAGCGTGGAAAATGGCTTTGTGGGCAAGATTAGGCGATGGCAATAGGGCAAATAAAATCTACAAAGGTTTTATAAAAGAACAAACTTGCTCGTCTTTATTCGCTTTATGCGGCAAAGCACCACAAGTAGATGGCTCATTGGGCGTGGCTGCCGCCATAACTGAAATGCTCATACAATCGCACGATGGATTTATAAAATTGCTACCCGCTTTGCCTGATGAATGGCAAACAGGCACATTCAAAGGTGTGTGTGCAAGAGGTGCTTTTGAATTGGATTATACTTGGCAAAATAAGCGAGTGACGCAATTGAGAATTATTTCAAAAGTTGGAGGAATTTGTAGGTTGGAAGGGAAAGTTAATGTTAAAATTAGTTGCAATGGTCAATTGGTGAAATTCAATAAATTGACGAATGGGAATATCGAGTTTAAGACGATTAAGGGAGGTGTTTATTTTGTTGAATTTTAAATACTTTTTAAGCATTCAAGCCAAACTAAAACTCATAAAAACATAAAAAAACGGTGATGATACTGAGGGGGTATCATCACCGTTTTTTTGCAATAAAATAAATGACGCTCACTAATAAGGGCGTTTACTGGGGTCTTGGCGTGTATCCAAAAAGCTAACTATACGAATACCATCATTTTAAGCACGTCCTCGTGCGATACTAAATTTTTAGGGTCATTTGATTCTTCTATCGCAATTTTCAAACTTGATTGTTGTTCTCTTGACAAGTCTTGCCAGCCTTGCACTTCGGTTGGATAATCCATACCACTCTCTTCCTCCTTGACAAATCTTTGTGCAGTTTCAAAAAGCACCTGCAAACGCTTTTCACTTTCAAGGCGTGCTAATAATTGGAGGAGATTACCTTTTAATTCTAAAACACTCATTTTTAAGGTTTTATGACATTTAGGAAATACTTTAATTTTACAAATTTAAGGCTTTTTATTTAAAAGAATTTAAAAAGCTCTAAATACTTTTAATTAATAACCTTCTAAATGCCTTGTTAGGCAGGTGAAATCATAAAAAAAACGGTGAAGATACTGAGGGGTATCATCACCGTTTTTTTTTTAATAAAATCGTAATCATTTACGGCTTTATAACCTTCTCCGCCTCATAGCCAAATATATCTTTCAAATTAAGCTCTACCACTTTGCCATATTTTTTCAAGATAGACATATCCACTTTGTCTTTTGAACCCAAGACTTTCACAGACCATGTTTTGTCTTTAAAATGAGCATTATGGAATTTTTCAACATCATTCAAGCTGATTTTATCTATTGAATTGTAAATATCTTTTCGATAATCAGCATTCAAACCCAACCGCAGGGCATTTTGATAATTAAATAAAATGCCTGTCTTCGTTATCCGTTTTGATTCATATTCTGATTTGATAGCCGCTTTTGAAGTCTCCCACGACTTTTCAGATTTAGGCATATTATTGACCAATTCGTTGATGGCTATCATGGCATTATCCACTTTATCGGCTTGAGTGCCCACATAAAACATGACGCTGAATGGGTCTTCCTTCTTATTCGGTTGCCTAAAACTTGAGAACGTAGAATATGCTAAAGCCTTTGATTCTCTGATTTCTTGAAACACCACACTGCTCATGCCGCCACCATAATATTCATTGAAAGCCCGCGCCGCAGTCATTTTTGATACATCAAATTTATCATCCCAACGTGTGAGAGCAATTTCCGCTTGAACCATATCGTAATTGACGAAGTAAAGCGTGTTGGTGGTGTCTTTCATTTTTGAATAATCCTTGGCTTTAGGGTATTCTTTCAAAATGGCAGGCGTCTTATGTTGCTTCGTCAAAGTGGCAGTGAGTTGCGGCAAAGGACGCGCACCATAATAATAGACCTTGTGTTTGAAACCCGAAAGAGATTGGATAATTTGAGTCAACTCCTCCGCCTTGATACCCCTCAGTTGTTCGTTGCTCAAAACATCATTGAATGGGTTAGACTTGCCATATTTGACATAATAATCCAAAGATTCTCAAAAAATAACGTTTTTATTGAGCAATGCATCTTCACGCTCCTTGATTTTGGAAGCAATCATTTTTTCTAAAGCCACTTTATCAGGCTTAGGATTGCGAATCACATCTTCCAAAATAGCCAAAGCTTTATCAAAGTTTTCTTCGAGACCTGATAGAGAAATATACACTTGATCGTCGCTGCTATAAATATTGAGGTCAACGGCTAATTTATAAAGCTCTTTGTTGATTTGCTCATTGGATTTGGTGGTTGTACCAATCAGTCTCAAATAATCAATAGCAAACGGCAGTTTTTTATCATTCAATTTGCCCATATCCAAGACATAATACACTGAAAACAAATTGTTTATTTTATTCGGCACATGCCAAACGGGCAAATCTTTTTTCAAAAGCCCTTTGTTAATGTCTTTGTTATAATCCAAAAACACAGGCGTGAGCGGCTTACTCGGCGAGTTGACAATGCTCTTCAAAAAATCAGATTGCGCCTCGCGATTGAGGGCAACAGGATGAATTTCAGGTTTCTCAACCTTTTGAATATTTTTATCTACACCCGTCAGTTTATAAACAATCGAATAGTTATCGCCAAACCATTTATTGGCAAAGTCAACCACTTCCTGTTTAGTAATTTGATTCATCGCCACAGTGCCCATCAGATAGTCAGACCATTTTCTATCCGCAGCAAACACATCATTCAGTACAAAAGCCATATTTTGAGGGCTTTCCTGCTCTCTCACGCGATTGACTTTCAGATTATTGACAGTGGCTTGAATCAAATCAGCATCAAAATCGCCTTTTTTCAACTTATCAATTTGAGCTAAAATCAAATCTTTCACATCGCCCAAAGACTGCCCTTTGAGCGGATTGCCTTGAAAAAAGATGATGCCGTAATCTTTGAGCAAATAATTGAAGCCATAAGCCTGCAATACTTTTTGAGATTTGACTAAATTTTTATCTATCAATCCACTTTTACCATTGTATAAAATTGAGTTCACCAAATCACAAATAATTGCCTCTTTGCTATTCACATCAGGCATTCTAAAACCAACAGCCACTGATTCTTCATCAGGGCTGGTGACTGTTATTTCTTCTTTTTCAGTGCGAACTGGCTCTTTTTCATAAGTAAAAGGCGGTATTTCTTTAGATTTCCACGCGCCAAAGTGATTGTCAACCGCTGCGATGGTTTTATCAGCATCAATATCACCTGTCAATATCACCGCCATATTATTCGGCACATAATATTGGTAGTAATAATCTCGAATTGCTTTCAATGAAGGGTTTTTCAAATGCTCAATTGTGCCAATCGTGGTTTGAGTACCATAAGGATGTTTTTTAAAAAGGCTGGCAAACATGGCTTCAAATACTTTCCAACCACCATTGTCCAAGGACCTATTTTTCTCTTCATAAACGGCTTCTAACTCTGTATGAAATAAGCGCAACACAGGTTTTCTAAAGCGTTCTTCTTGAATGGTGAGGAATTTTTCAACATTATTGGAAGGTATATTTTCCATATAAGTTGTGTTTTCAAAACTGGTAAAAGCATTTGTCAAATTAGAACCGACAGCCGCCATCATTTTGTCGTATTCATTCGCAATGGCTAATTTAGCAGCCACACCTGAGATAGAATCAATCTGACGATAAATGGCTTTGCGTTGGCTCGTGTCCTTCGTGTCATGGTAGGTCGCATATAAGGCTTCAATTTTATTCAGCTCAATTTGCTCTTTTTCAAAATCCACCGAACCGAATTTGTCAGTGCCTTTAAAAAGCATATGCTCCAAATAATGCGCTAAACCCGTATTGTCAGCAGGGTCATTTTTACTACCTGCTTTGGTTGTAAACAAAGCCATAACGCGCGGTTCAAGATGATTTTCAGTTAAAATAACCGTCAATCCATTAGGCAATTTGTAGAAACGAGTGTGGGTTGGGTCGTTCTCAACTTCTTCATAAGTGTATTTACCATCGGGTGATGTTTTGGTAATAGATTTAAAAGAAGGAGTGGTTGTTTGAGCTTTATTTTCACTTAAAAACAGTAAAAAAAGCCCTGTGTAGATTAAGCACAGTTTGTTCATTGTAATTCGTTTTTTTTGGATGAATGATTTAAAATGTTAAAGACCAAATTTAGGATTAAATAGTTGCAAATGCAAAAAATTTGAATTTAATATAACAATCAAACTGAATTGACCAGCTACCCCTCAGTATTTACTCTTGTTTTTTATGCTTTTCGATTATTTTTTCTACTTTTTCTACAGAACTTTTAAGAGATTTTGCTATTATTGGTATTTGAACACCGTTTTCGTAAAGACCTATTACAGCATCTTCTTTTTCTTCTTCCTTCCCTTTTTCTATACCTTTTTGTAACGATTTTTCCATTCTGCCCCTATCGTCTTGCTCTCGCATGGCTGCGTAGTTGTATGCGTCTAATTCTGCTTGTGACCATGTGTTTCGGTTAGCATCTTGATACGCTTCTTTTAAACCGTCATCATTCAGGTTATTTGGAATAACGTCAAGGTTTTCAGCTTCTTTTATGAAGTAAATCCACTTGTCTGTTATATTAATTAAATCCTTTGCCAGTTTTTTAAACTTTGTTAATTCAATAAAATAGAAATCCATGTCTTTAATGACACGTTCTTTCGTTTCGACATTACAAATAGCATGATGTGACAGATATTCTTCTCCTGTGGTAAAATCAAAGTCAAAAATACCGATGAAAATAACAGGATTGAGTTCTGTATATTTTTCACCGCTTACAATTTGTTGACTGTATTCTTTACTCGTATAATATAGCAAACGCTTATCCATACCGCTTAAATCAGCCACTTGCATTTCGATAATAAAGGTATTACCTATAAAATCTTTTGCTTTCACATCAATAATAGATGTTTTCATATTGGGCAATATAGGTAACTGAAACGAATTAGCAATCGTAATAGCTTTAATGCGGTTTTCACCTTCCAAGTGCATAACAGCATTTAGAAAGGAAATTAATATTTCAGTTTTTTTGTCGTTGCCAAAAATCTTCCGAAAAGCAACATCATTCTTTATATCTACAAATTTCATTGTCAATTTATTTTTGCTGCAAAAATACAGGAAAGCCACAATTTAAGCTTAAAGATATTTATACTTTAAAATCAGAGACCCATTTAAGTGTAGTAATTGTGCCTTTTTTTTCGTCATCTAATTTTGATACCCCCTCAGTATTTTAATTGTTTTTATCAATTATTTACAACACTTTTTGTAACAGCTAATTTTTTATCAGCATACAAAACAACTTCTTTGATAACCAATTTCTGTATAGCGGAAATAAGGGTTGCCATGATTGCGTAATTGGGTTGGTTCTTTTGTGTTGGAAGTGATACTTTGTCTGTTTGGATTTTTCTATTACTGATACTATCGCCCCAAGAATATTTATGCCCCAAACTTTTATTAATACAAGTTGCTAAATACAATTGGTTTAACCTACTTCTCTTTTCTTCGTTTTTTAAATATAAAACCAAATTATGACTATCATTTGAAAAGAAATCTTTTTCTTGGTAGGTAACAACGAAAGTTTTACCACCAATAAAAACACAATTTCCTTTATCTAAATATTTTTCATCATAAGTAATGTAAGAACTTACGGCATTGTTTTCTGCGCTGGCACATAAATAAGGTGTTTTTCCGCTATTTTCAACAATATCTCTTGATAAAAGACTTGCAGAATTTTTTACTTTGAAAACATCAATAACATTAAATTTTTCAAATTTCAAATTCTCAAAATCCGCCAAAACCTGTTTTTCTTCAACCGTTAAAGTATAGTCTTTTAGTCCAGTAGCCAATAAATACGCTTCCAACTCCGCTATTCGCTCCGTTTCCAGTTCCGTTATGAAACTTTCCATAAAATCAAAATCTATTTTGCCGTTTTTGGTGGGTAGGAGAATTTTGGAATTTAAAAAAGTCTTATCTACATCTCTAACAAGTACTGTTAATAAGTCTTGTTTTAGTTTATTCAGAACTACAGTGAAATATAAAATTGAACTTTTATTTAGTTCAATTTTTGAGGTGATTTTTCTTACAAATTGACCTGCATACCAAGGTTTTTGCCGGTAGAAAAAATCCATTTGTAATAGCCCTAAACTCCAATTGCCAGCAGAATTGATATTTCGTTTATTAACAAAACCAGTTTTTTGCAATATTCCTTGATTTTGTGACGTCCGAGTAACATAGTCATATTCAGTTCCAATAGTGAGTTTTTCTTTATTGAAACTAAATGTATTGTCAATTTTAAATAAATTACCTATTCTATGCTCACCCCACTTAACGTTTCCCAATTTTTCATTAAGCGGGGCATTTACTTTCCCAAGCTATCATGCTCTGAATTTTGTTGTTTTAGGATATTAGACACTTCCCAAGCCAAGTAATCGCTCACAGTTTTTTTAAAATCTTGCAAGGTAGGTTTAGTATCTATGGCTGAGGATTTATTCCAATCTGCCCCGTTTTTTGGGTCAATAGTGCCTTCAAAATATTCTTTATCGGTAAAAATATTAAGTTTGCTTTTGCCAAAACGGACTAAATTTGCCACTTCTTCATAGCGTTCTTTGGCTTGATTGGTATCTTTTAGGTTATTGCTCGCTTTTTTACGGTTGGTACGGGTGTAGCCATCTTCCGAAAAATCGATAAACTTCACCGTTTCGTCTGGGTGGTGTTTTTCATTTACTTTAAAGACATAAATATTGGTTTGAACGCTTGATTTACCGATAAAAATGTCAATGGGCATTTTGATACTTGCCAAAAGCGTGTGTTTTTCTAATATTTTTTTGGTGTATTCTTTGGCTTTCCCTGACCCTGCGGAGTTTTGAATAATAATAGCTGCATAGCCTTTGTTCATCATATTGAGAGCTTTTGCCACAAAGTTCATTCCATTGCCTGGGGCAGAATAGGGCGGATTGAGTACAAACGCATCGGCTGGAAACTTGTTATTCGTTTTACCAAAACCGTAGTTTCCGTCAAAATCACTCAAAGAGTCTTTATTTAAAATATTAGAACTGCCATCACCCATCATAATCATATTGAGAATGGCTAACATATAGACACTTGACAGCAATTCTAAACCGAGCAATTGTTCAGCTTTTATTCTTATCTCTTTTTGAGTCAGTTCTTCGGGTGAAGTAATGGTGTTTTTGGCATCGTTCAGCATTTCATTCATGGCAGCGACGAGCAAACCTGCCGAACCCGTAGCAAAATCCCAGACATAAGAATCTTTGTTTACTCTTGTTAATTTTACCAAAAGATTGGCTATGTAGGAAGGTGTCAGAACGACATCATTAAGGTCATCTTGAGTAAAACCAAGCCAACCATACATTTCATTAAAGAGTTTTCCTGTAAAATCAGTCGTCAAGCCTATTTTGTAGTAAATGCCCAAATCATCTACAATTTTGGTAAAAACTCTTTTAAGTTGGCTTTCACCATTTTCAACTTTATTGATATTTTCGGTTAAAAGTGTATTGGATAAAGTTCTAATAATCAGTTCTTTCTTCTCTTGTGGCAAATCTTTTTTGTTTAAAAAAGCATTGATTCGATTAATGATAATGTCACCATCTCGCCCGCCCACAAAAGTGAGTGATTTTAATTCGTCTTTGTCAAGAACAGGCACTACATCAGGAATACCAATAGTTGCGATAATAGAAGCGGCAACGAGATAAACTCGGTCGGCTTCCGCCAGACCTTTTTCGTTTTGATAAATATCGTGATTCAGTTTTCTTAGGCTTATATCAATTTCTTTTTCTCGTTGTTCCTTTCTTTTATCGAGTTCCTCTTGTGATAATTGTAAAGTTTTTACAGTTTCAACAAAACCATTAAAATTGTTAGGTGCTAAAAACGATAAATCAGAAAATTCGCCCACCTTTTGCCCAAAGCCATAATTGCTTTTAGACACGTAATACACGCCAATTTCATGTTGAATTTTTCCGCTTTCATCTTTATAACCCGTCATACCAATAGCAATAATATCGGTATAACTTGTATGATGTAAAACAGCATTGGCATAATGCACCGCACCGTTTACGGCAAACGCATTGATGTTTGTAAAATGGGGTTCATTTTTAGCGGTTTTGTTTTCAACTTGCCCATTAGCATCGAGTTTTTCCAATTTACCTTTATAGCCTTTATACTCAATCAATATTGGAAAGCGATTTGAATTTTTATCTTGCAATAAAAGTTTTGCATCGGGACGATTCGCCCCCGTTCCACCATTTTTAGTGAAATAATCAGAAAGTGCCTTATCTATTTCAGCATTTAAAGATTCTTGTTCTAATTTATAATCTAACTTATAAGATTTAAGCCAACCATTCGCCAAATCTGCAATATTTGGTTCTATTGATTGCGTCGTTTTTTGTTCTTTCATTATTCTAATTTTCATAAATTTTTAATGAGCAAATGTATAATTTTTAATTCGGAATACATCTTTCTCATTTTATGTACTAAAAACTTTATCCAAAGGATTAAATGGTTTAAACCAACCTTAGTTTGAAGCAAACAAAACACTAAATGCTTTGAACTAATCTTGTTTGAAGCAAACCAAACACTAAATGCTTTGAACCAACCCTTGTTTGAACCAACCTAAACACTAAATGCTTTGAACCAACCCTTGTTTGAACCAACCCAAACACTAAATGCTTTGAAACAAACATGTTTGAAGCAAACCAAACACTAAATGCTTTAAACCAACCTTTGTTTGAACTAAATCAAACACTAAATGCTTTGAACCAACCTTTGTTTGATGCAACCAAAGGTTTAAATACTTTGAACAACTTTTGTTTGAAGCAAACAGAGGTTTAAATGCTTTGAAACAACCTTTGTTTGAAGCAAACAGAGGACTAAATGCTTTAAACCAACCCTTGCACAAATCAAACAAAGGACTAAATGCTTTAAACAAAGGTTGGTTCAAGTTTTTAAAGAAAGTGTAGGACTAAAATACTGAGGGGTGTATAAAAAACTATTTTAACTTCGTCAAGATATTCCTTTCACCTTTTCCAAGTATCTAAATACTTGACAAATATCTTAGCCGTATTTTCAGCATCAGAAATAGCTCGATGGTGAGTGCCTGTAAACTCAAATCCTTCTCGAATCACCGCTTTTTTCAAACCAATAGGCGTGCGAAAGCCTTTCATATTCAAATAATCTTGCTTCAAATTGATATGGTATTCCAACCATGCCTCTTTGATGTCGTGCAAACGGCAATCGGCTTCTAATTGGTTTTTATCGAAAGCCCCCCACGAACAAAGCCAATAGTTTTCGTCTTCGAGATCAATAAAATCCATAAAATCGTGAATAACAAGTGAAAAAGGCTCGGCTCTGTTAATATCTATCTGAGAAATAGACGTCAATCGCTGACAAAAATTGGATAAAACGGGATGTATTTTAGGGCGAACAAAACGACTGAAAGCACCCATCACTTCGCCATATTCATTGAGTTTGACAGCACCGATTTCGATGGTTTCCATCGTCTGTTCATCGGTTTTGACTTCCCAACAGGTACATTCAAGGTCGTAAATAATATAATTCATAAGCGTTAAAGGTCAAAAGTTAAAGGTTAGGATTAAAGGTTAGGTTTAGTAAACGGAAA
>JAYTUY010000267.1:0-3579 GCA_043744275.1 Saprospiraceae bacterium | reverse complement strand
ATGTTTTTTGGTTGTTTAATTAACTTATTGCAGTGTTGTGTAATGGGAACTCGGATGACACGGATTGTGCGGATTTGCACAGATTTACATTATTTTTTTATAAAAAAAAATCCGTGAAAACCCGCACAATCCGTGTCATCCGCGTTCCCATAACAATAAGCACAAGATTAAAATTAGACATGAATCTTACCCATCTATAAAACAAAAATTAGTTAATTTTTTAAATTTCAAATCAATGAGTCGTAAGAACACCGTTGCGCCAAATGCTGACATTTGGGCACGCATCAAAACCAAACAAGCAGAGCTTCATGCCTTGTACGAAGAAGCTGCTCAAAACATTTACAAAGAGACTCAAGGTGAGGCTTTTTTGGGCGAAAAGAACATTGCTTATGCTCAATATTGGGCTGGAGCAGTCAAAAAGTCACCAAAAGCGGTGACTGGAGAGTTCAATGCGGCTGATTTTGAAGTGAAGGCAGCTATGTTTCCAAATTTTGTAGAGGTGTATAACACACACAATGCAGCAGGTTCTATTTTAGATGAGCCTTATAACATCCTTTCAAAAGATGTTTTGCGCTTCGCTACAGATGCCAAAAAAGCGTTCGATATGTCGAATGATGCTGTTTGTAAACAAGCCACGAAGGATGCCCCTCAGTATCGGAAGGCTTCACCTGCCAAATCTAAAGCTGAAAAAGCGGCAGAGAAAACAGTGGCAGAAAAGAATAATGAATTGGCGATTGCTAATTAGACTGCTCATTAAATAATGCCCCATTGAGTTTATGAATAAGTTATTCAAGATTCATTTGGGCATTATTTTTTTTCGACTTATGTTTGTAGCGACATCTTCAATTTTAAGACAACCACTTCCGTTTTGACAGTAAAAGACATAAAAATTCAGGATTATACCTACATTTTGCCCGATGAACGCATTGCAAAATTTCCTTTGCAAGAGCGAGATGCCTCTAAGTTGCTCATCTATAACGAAGGCACTCTTTCGGAAACCACTTATCGCCATATCGCCGATTATTTACCTGCCGATAGTTGTATTTTTTTCAATAATACCAAAGTGATACCTGCTCGTTTGTTGTTTCAAAAACCTAACGGGGCAACTATTGAAGTGTTTTGTTTAGAGCCAACAACTGAGTTGGCGAGTAGCATGACGCAACAAGGCAATGGTGAATGGAAATGCATCGTTGGCAATGCCAAAAAATGGAAAAAAGATGAGGTTTTGAGCCTAACTACTGAGGGGGGTATCGAACTCAAAGCAAAAATAAAGGAGCGCGACCGAGAGGCTTTTATCATTGAGTTCACGTGGCTGCCTATGGATTACACTTTCTCTGAGATATTGGCTTTGATGGGGCAAGTGCCTTTGCCGCCTTATTTGCATCGGGCAGCCGAAGCGTCAGATAAAGAACGGTATCAAACCATTTATGCAAACTTTGAAGGCTCTGTGGCTGCTCCAACAGCGGGTTTACATTTTACGGACACTATTTTTGATGATTTTAAACTCAAGCACATTGAACCCCAATACGTCACGTTGCACGTCGGTGCAGGCACATTCAAGCCCGTAAAAACAGACGTGATAGGCGACCATGACATGCACGCTGAGTATTTTGATGTGAGTCTCGAAACGCTCAAAATACTGTTGAGTGCAGCGAAATCCCGCACACTTGCGGGAAGGGGGTGCTTGGAGAAAAAAAATATTATTGCTGTCGGCACTACAACTCTGCGGACATTAGAAAGCCTATATTTAATGGGGTGTAAACTGTCTTTAAATCCTCAATTGACTCTCGAAGAAGCCGCTATCAAACAGTGGGACGCATATAACACTGATTTTGATGCTATCACACCCACTACTGCCTTTGAGGCTTTGATTGATTGGATGGTGGCGCAAAATAGAGAGCGAATTGTGGCTAAAACGCAGCTTTTGATAGCACCACCGTATCGAATCAGAACCATCAATGCTTTAGTGACCAATTTTCATCAGCCGCAAAGCACCTTGCTCCTGCTCGTTGCCGCTTTTGTTGGGAGCGATTGGCGACGTATTTACGATTATGCGTTGGCGCATGATTTTCGATTTCTCAGTTATGGAGATGGTTGCCTTTTGATGAGGGATTAACTACGTCTTCCGCTTCTTCTTCTTAGCCGCTGGAAACAAAATATTGTTCAAAATCAACCGATAGCCAGGCGAGTTGGGGTGCAAAGCCAAATCTGTATCGGGGTCGGTATGCCGATGTTGATAGTCTTCGGGGTCATGACCGCCATAAAAGCTGAAAAACCCTTGACCCACCACGCCATGTATATAACGCGACTCTCCAAAGGGTTGAGTTTCGCCTAAAATGAGAACGGCTGGTTTGATACAGGCTTTTTTAAAGGACGTGGTTTGTCCCATAAATCCTTTAATCACTTTTGTATGGTCTTGAGTCAACATGGTCGGTACGGGATCCCATTTGGCGGAAAAATCGAAGAGTGTGAAATAATCGAAGCTGATATTTCTATTGCGTCGCATACTGTTGTCAATGGTCGAAAATTCCATACCAGAAGGGCTGGTATTGAGTTGAAAATTTTGAAATGCAAATGTTTTTGAAAAATCCAATTGCTCTTGGGCATAAGCGTCCACTTCATCGCCATCGAATATGGAAGCGCATATATCAGTGCCTTCAGCTGCCAAAGCAACATCAAAACTCTCCGTTGCGGAACACATCGCAAACATAAATGCCCCACCAATCACAAACTCTTTTATCTTCTTCGCCACCGCTAATTTGCATTGCGATACTTTAGCAAAACCAAACGACCGAGCCAACAACTCCGCTTTCTGTTTTCGCCTTTCATACTCCTGAGGATCTCCCCGCCACATCGTGAAGCGACCATGTTGACCCGTAAAATCTTCATGGTGCAGGTGAAGCCAATTATAATTAATGAGTTTCCCTTCCAATACTTCTTGGTCGTAGAGCATATCAAACGGAATTTCAGCATATTTCAACACCACCAACACCGCATCGTTCCATTTTTCAAGCCCTTTGCCTTTTGTATCAGCATCAGGCGTATAAACGGCTATCTTCGGCGCGACTTCCAATTTCATATCCTCCATATTCACTTGAGGGTTTTGTATTTCGTCTTGAATGCCTTTGAATTGGGCATCAGAAATCACCTCATACGTGACACCACGCGTCTTGCATTCTTTTTCAAATTCCAACCGATGAGGAAAAGCAAAACTACCGCCCCGATAATTCAATAGCCAATGCGCTTCTACCTCTTTTTGCAAAACTAAATAGGTGATACCGTAGGCTTTTAGATGGTCTTTTTGCTTTAAGTCCATAGGCAAAAGGATGTAGGCAGCCTGTAAGGTGATGAGGCTAAAGCAGGTAATGGTGAAGAGTAAGATTGTTTTTTTCATGTGGATAGGTTTAAGATTGGGTACTGTGATATATACAGTAAATATAAACCATTCTATTGGATTAAAAAAGCAAATTAACTCATGACGTAGGGTTTTCTTATAAAAACTTAGCCTTCAAAAAGAAGGCTTCTAACTCCTTGAAATCTTCTGCAAACTCCTCAAATTGTGCGACCATATTTTTAGGC
>JAYTUY010000266.1:0-12487 GCA_043744275.1 Saprospiraceae bacterium | reverse complement strand
TTTTCTACAAACGTAGGAGTCCTCTGGACTCATTTTAAGCATTTTGCAGATATATCGTAAAAGTATAGTTAAGTATATGCCATAGGTTTTAAAAACCTTATAGGTTTGTATGAAAATCGAATATTCTGTTTTTCAATTTTAATACATAAGGTAGCCACTTTAAACAGCGGCTACCTTTTTAGTTTAATCCCTAAAAACTTAACATTCGCTTAATGATTACTTAACATTAGAGGAAGACATTTGCACCGAATTTTAAATTTAACAAATTCTATTAAAATGAAAAACAGACTCACGTTTACGCTCATCCTTTCTCTCCTTACCACGTTCTTATTGGCGCAACAATTCGGACAAGTTTCAGGCAAAGTCATTGATGTTAAAAATAGCGAAACCCTTGTGGGCGTTTCCGTTCTCGTGAAAGGTTCGAGCCAATTGGGGGCTGTCACCGATATTGATGGCAATTTTATCATCAATAATGTACCGACGGGCAATATGACGTTGACGGTATCTTATGTCGGCTATTCCACTAAAGAAATCAGCGATATTTTAATAAAAGAAAAGGAAACAACAACTGTTGATTTTACCTTATCAGAATCTACGGCGGTCATGGCGGAAGTCGTGATTACGGCTACCCGCAAGCAAGAAGCGGCGAGCACTATTTTATTGATTCAAAAAAATAATATCACAGTTTCGGACGGTCTTTCAGGCGATGCGATTCGCCGCTCACCTGCCCGCAGTGCGAGCGATGCGATTCGCCGCATCAGTGGCATCAGTATTCAAGACAATCGTTTTCCGATAGTCAGGGGTTTGAGCGATAGGTATAATGCGGTATTGGTCAACGGTACGCCGATGCCGAGCACAGAACCCGACCGTAAAGCCTTCTCATTCGACCTTTTCCCTTCCAATTTGATTGATAATATCTTAGTCAATAAAGCGGCTACGCCAGATATGCCAGCGGATTTTGCAGGCGGTTTGATTCAATTAAATACCAAAGACATTCCGAATGAAAATTTTATCAATTTTCAAATCGGCATGGGTGCGAATACAGCTACGCAGGGAAAAGATTTCTACCAAAGCAGCTCAAAAGGCAAAATGGATTGGCTCGGACTCAACGATGGCTCGAGAGATTTGCCAGCAGCATACCCCTCAGTATCAGCCTCTCAAAATGCGTCAAAACCACAAAATGTTGAAAATAGTAGGCTGTTTTCTAATGATTGGGGCATTGAAAAAGTGATGGCAATGCCTAATTTATCTCTACAATTATCAGGTGGTTTCAATAAAAAAATGGCAAATGGCGGCGTAATTGGTGCAATTGGAGCATTGACTTACAACCGAAGCGTGAGGAATAGCCAAAATTTTAGAGCTTTTTACTTGAATCGCGACACCCTCACCCGTGTGAATGATAACCGCTACACAACCAATTATTTGAACGGCGCGTTGTTGAATTTCACTTATCAAATCAACCCGAACAACCGGCTGAGTTTTAAAAATACATTGAGCGTCAACACTGATAACGCCACGACTGTCAGAGAAGGCATTACGTATGATAATGCCGTTGTTAACTCCAAAAGTTCTTTAACCCGCTACAAAAGCAATCAACTTTTTAGTTCTCAATTGGCAGGCGAACACCGCTTTGTAGGTGGGGAGGGCAATGGGATAAAATTCAACTGGATACTCGGCACTAACCTCATCAAAAGAGATTTGCCAAACCAACGTCAATTGAGTTATATCCTTCAAGATGCTGGTTCTGAAAAAGCATATTTGGCTTCAATTCCGAATGTGCCGAATGTGAACAGCGTGGGTAAACTCTATTCTAATTTGGATGAAAAAATGTATATCGCCAATGCTGATGTCACTGTTCCATTTAAATTAGCTAATAAAACACAAAATATTAAGGTCGGTATCAACTATCAAAATCGGGCAAGAGATTTTGGTGCAAGAGCTTTCGGTATGGTCGGCGGCAGAGGTACAGGCGTACTTTTGGGTTTGCCACAAGACCAAATTTTTGCTCCTGAAAATATCGCTTCTGATAAATTTTATTACGGTGAATTAACCGACGAATCATACAGTTACAAGGCGAAAACAGCTACAATTGCTCCGTTTATTATGCTTGATAACAAAATTACGAATAAATTAAGAGCGGCATGGGGTGTTCGATATGAATCGTATCCAGTGAATATTACATCGAGTCAAAATGTGGATTCCAAATTTAATAGCCTTTTGCCTTCGCTTAATTTAACTTATTCATTGACTGAAAAAAGCAATCTTCGATTCAGTTCTTCAAGAACATTGGCTCGTCCTGAATTGCGTGAAATGTCGCCTTTCGCTTTTTATGATTTTGAAATCAATAGAAGCCGCTCAGGAGATATTAATTTGAAACAAACTGACATTACAAATGTTGATTTAAGATATGAAGTTTTCCCTGAGGGCGGTCAAATGTTTTCAGTGTCTGCTTTTTATAAAAATTTCAAAAATCCCATCGAAGAATTTTACAACACAACAGGCGTCGGTTCATACGCTATATATTATGTGAATGCTAAAACCGCTAATAATTATGGCGCAGAATTGGAGTTCCGCAAGCATTTAGGCTTCCTTGGCAACCATAAAATATGGGAAGATTTTGTCGCTTTTTCTAACATTGCCTACATTATTTCTGATGTAACATTCGGCACTAATGCTGATGGGGCGAAAGAAAATCGCGCTCTACAAGGTCAATCTCCCTACATTGCCAACGTTGGATTGCAATATACAAATGCTGAAAATGGTTGGGGTGCAACGATGCTTTTTAATCAAATTGGCAGACGCATCATTGAAGTCGGCAATCAATTCAACCCTAATATTTATGAAGCACCTCGCTCTTTATTGGATTTTCAAGTGTCAAAACGCTTGAAAAATGCTGAAATTCGTTTCAGTGTCAACGATATTTTGAACAGCCGCTACAATTTTTATCAAGACATGAATAAAAATGGCAAGTACGATGCTGCCAATGATAATTTGATGATTCGTCAAGTGTCAGGCACCAATCTGAATGTGACTTTTTCCTACAAAATTCAATAAGCTAAAAAAGTATTTCTTCATACTGATAAAGAGTTTGCGTAAACATTTTGTTTATATTAATTGACCGTTTCGATTGTATCGAGACGGTTTTTTTATAGAAAACATCGTTAGGAATTTGTGATAACTTCATCGTTTCTTTGCTGAAAATTTAAATTAATGATGAAAAAAGGAATACTTTTTATTTGAATGTTGTGCATTTTTACAGCCCTTCACAGCCAAGTGATGATTAAGCAAAACCCAGAAACAGCTAAGGATTTTGTTGAAAAAATTAAAAAAGCGCATCATTTTGACCTATTTTACAAGCAAGAAGCTCTGAGTTTTGATATTGAAATGTCGTTTGGTGGTAAGCCTGCTATGAGTGCTACTCTCACGACGCTCGTCGGCAGCGGTAAGATTCGACTCCAATATGCGGATGGTAAAACGGTGATTTTTGATGGTCAAAAAACGGTTATTTTCCCCGCTGATTCCGATTATAAACGGGCGCGTTTTGACATTTTTACATGGCAATATTTTTTTATGGCACCGTTTAAAGTCAGTGATAAAGGTACGCAATGGCAGATTTTAGCCGACCAAATTTATGACTACACCAATTATGCGCGTGCCCGGTTGACCTTCCAAAACGGCACAGGCGACTCCTCGGACGATTGGTATATTGTGCACCGCAACAAGGCAACAAATTACTTAGAAGCCATGACTTATATCGTCACTTACGGCGGTAAATCCCAAGCAGAAGCTGAGAAAAAACCAAGTGGCATTGTCTATTCCGATTGGACGGCAGTAGGCGGCGTGATGTTCCCCACAACTTGGAAATTCATGAATTGGTCAGAAGAAAAAGGGTTTTTCAATCCAAAAGGAGAAGCGAAAATTAAAAATATTCGTTTTCTAAAACCGACTGCGGAGACCTTTGCGATTCCTCAAAATAGTAAGGAAGTGGGGATGTAAATTTGTATAGGACTAAACCTATGGAATATACTTAACTCTGTTTTTATGAAAATACGTAAGAACAGAGTTAAGTTTTTGCCGCAGGTTTTCAAAAAACCTTATAGGTCTGTAATTAATTGATTTTCAATTAATTACAAAATTATAAAACATTTTGTTTATTCTTAAACACCCACCCTAAGAGCATCAAAGTGCCAAAACCTAAGGCATTTAATGAGCCATGAATCGCTTGCATATGAGGGATAGTCAGCCAATCAATCACAATAAGATGACGCAAAGCATAGAAAAAAGCAAGGGTCATCCCAAGCATTAAACAGCTACCGCCTGTCATCCAAAGCATCCGTACACGCGATGTTTTTTCATTGAAGTACCCCCTCAGTAAAAAGGTGAATCCGACTAAAAATGCAGCCATTGCCATCCAAACGCCAGCCAATGTTTCTATAAAATGGGAGCATCCTAATTGAGTTGTAATAATGCCGGTTGCGGTTAAAACGACTCCTGAAAGAACACTCCATGCTGATATTACGGCTATTTTATTTTGAGGATTTTCATTTAAAAGTAAAGACAATGAAAGCGTCAAAGCAAAACCAGCGTAGTGAAAATGAGCACCCGTCAATAGCACAATCCAAGGCGTAAACCCCAAAGGTTGATAATCGAAACGGTCAAAAACGCACCATAAGGCTGCATTTGTTAGAAACCCCCATGTGGCGAGGGTCGTGAGGTAGGATAATTTAAAATTGAATTGAAGTATTTTTAAAAAAACAAAAGCGCACCATATAGTATAGGGCAAAGCCAATAAACCTGCTATCCAATTTTTTTCTAAAATAAAACTGATGGCTAATAAAAAGGCAGCAATTAAATGCCACACCAACACCCCCTCAGTAAAAGTGCTAAATTTTGCTTGAAAAGCACCATTTCTGTTCATAACTTGTTGAAAACCAATGGGTACGAGGATAAAAGCAGCCATCAAAATCATCGAAATTGCCCAACTGGGGTGAGTTGGTTTTGATTCTATAAAAATAGAAACAAGACCGATAACCGTTATTTTCAACCACAAACCCAAAGGCGAAAGTGGTTCAATGAACCAATTGAGAATTGGTTTTGAGTAATTCATCAGTGACTTTTTTCATATTTTTAAGAGATTCTTTTACAAACTTTCGCTGATAATACCGAGCTAACGGAAAGCCCAAACGTGCCATCCAATGACGAGGACATGAAAATGCTTGGAGTTCGTAGTAAACTTCACCATTTTCATACATTTTTACTTGAAAAAGTTCTTCACCACTTTCAGCATGGTGGTACAAAGTGCCGTAAGCAAATCCAAAACGATGTGGTTCATTGACGGTATAAATAATGCGCGAACAATTGAGCCACCAAAGCCCCATCACCTGTGCGCACATGACCACCACGCGCCCAACTTCAATCGGCGTTGTATCCGAATAAATACGTGCCCAACCACCAGGAAACATAGTCCATTGTCGAATAGCTTGGCTGGCAGCTTTGAACACGGCATTGCCTTCACCAAGTAGGATGCGATTGTTGTCATAGTTGAACCCCCTCAGTACTTTATCACTTTTAGGGTAACTAAATGGCTTGTCTTTTTGCTCAATGATGAGGGCATCAAGTTGTTGTAGAGTAGGAAAATTGACTTGGAATAGCATGATAATAACTGTTTGTTATTTAAACAATTATTCGTTTTCATAAGTTTCAATATTTATTGAAAATTGTTTTTAACACCTGTTTTTTTTGATACATAATAATCGGACTAAGTTTGCCTTTAACTTTTTTTTGCAAAACTATTTTTTTGACGTTGGCGCCCTTCCGCGTGTTGAGCAAAAGTTATCTGTCTTGACGTTGGCAGCATCGATGCCCGATTACCATGTGTAAAAAATATGATGTGTCACAAATCAATTTCCAACAAAACAGGACAATGATCCGAATGAACCACGTCCGTCAATTGGCGGCAGCTAATAATTTTATCTTTTAAATTATCTGTAACTGATTGATAATCAATGCGCCAGCCTTTGTTTTGAGCACGTGAATTGAAACGAACTGACCACCATGAATACTCCTGCATGGTTGGGTTTTTACATCTAAAAGCATCTGTCATGCCACTTGAAAACCAGTTGGTCATCCATTCACGCTCTTCGGGCAAGAAGCCACTTGTTTTAACATTGCCTTTCGGATTGTGAATATCCAACTCAGTATGGGCAATATTATAATCGCCAACGATGATAATTTGAGGGCGTTCTTTTTTCAAGTTGGCTACCCACTCATTAAAATCTTTCAAAAAAGACATTTTCACACCTTGTCGTTCGTCACCGCTTGTGCCTGATGGGAAATAGCAGTTGAGCAGTGTCCAATCCCCAAAATCCGTTCGCAACACACGCCCTTCTCTATCATAATGCGCTATATCTACGCCATGAACTACGTGAGTAGGCTCTATTTTTGAAAAAGTAGCGACGCCGCTATAGCCTTTTTTTTCAGCCGAATGCCAATAATGGTGATAGCCCAATTTGACGAACCCCTCAGTATTGACCTGTTCCAAATTGGCTTTTGTCTCTTGAATGCACACAATGTCGAAATTGCCTTGTTCAATAAAATCAAGTAAGCCTTTATTGATAGCCGAGCGGATGCCGTTGGTGTTGTAGCTTAATATTTTCATAATGTTATTTATCCTCGTGTACAAATATGGTTTTTCCTTGCTGTACAAACAGCCAATTTTTCTCCAAACGCATGGGCTCCGAGCCTTTGATGCCTTCGGGTAATTTCATCAAAGTCGTTTTCAAAGTTTGCAATTGAAAACTGTATAATTTGCCACTTTGATTATAAAGCAATTGATTATCAACCACTTGAAAATAGCTAATATTTTTAATATTGAGTGTTTTAGTGAATTTTCCAAATCTATCAAACACATAAATGCCTTTATCGGGTATGTTGACGTAGAGGGCATTATTTCTAAAAATCATCTGCGTTGGGTTGCTGCCGATGAAGGGCACGACGCTGCTTTGCGCCTGTTGAGCGCGCGTGTTGCCTGTGAGAGTCATGAGCTTGTTAGTGCCAGCATCGTAAATCCATATTTTACCATCGTCCGCCATCGCAACAGCTCCTACGCGCACGATACCTAAATCCAATAAATTGAAAGAACCGAGCGAATTAAGTTCTCTATCAAGCAGTTGAACGGTTTGAAAATCGGGATAATATGCGAGCAGTTTAAAAGGATTCATCGCATCCAATTGACCCAATTTCCCTAATTTCAAATTGGCATAACGGGCTTCAAATGAACCATCTTCACCATATTTTAAAATCTCACTTTTTGAAGTGATGATATAAACATTGTGCAAATTATCCGATATAAAAAAACGACAATCGAGCGCATCATTTTTCTTATAAAGCTTCCAATTTTGAGCAGATACTGAGGGGGGGATTGCTATCAGCAATAGGCAATAGGTAATGGGTAATAAGTAATGAGTGATGAGTGATGAGTGATGAGTGATTGATGAAAATGCTCTTTTAATGATTTTTATAAATTGTAACATCTTGATTTTCAAATGTTTGTAAAGAAATATTTGTTCCATCGAAAACAGCGTAGGTATTTTGAAATAACCAATCGCCGAGGTTGATATAACGACTTTTTCCGTTTTTTAGCATCCAATCTATCGGCAAATGGCGATGTCCGAAAATGAAATAATCGGCATCAACGGTCTCAATTTTTTTATTGGTATAAACAACCAACCATTCGTTGTTTTCACCTAAAAACTGCTTTTCTACTGAGGGGTCTTGTGCATCACGACTTTTACCTGAAAAAAAATTCATGAGCCACAGACCAAAGTTGGGATGAAGCCGAGCAAAAAGCCATTGACAGGTTTTATTAGCAAATATTTTTTTAATCATTTTATAACCATAATCTCCAGGACCTAAACCATCGCCATGACCAATAAAAAATGTTTTTCCATGTATCTCACGCACAACGGGCTGCCTATAAATGGGAATGCCTAATTCGTCTTCAAAATAGCGAAACATCCACATATCGTGGTTGCCTGTGAAAAAATAAATGGGTATATTTTTATCTCGAACTTCCGCTAATTTGCCTAAAATTCGACTGAATCCCTTGGGAATCACTGACTTATACTCAAACCAATAATCGAATACGTCGCCGACTAAATAGATTGCCTCTGCATCTTGACTGACCATATCGAGCCAACGACATATTTGTCGTTCACGGTCAAGGCTGCTCAAACGAGCATTAATCCCAAGATGAAAATCCGAAGCAAAATAAGTTTTTTTCATCATTCTAATTCCTAATTCCTAATTCCAATTTCCTAATTAATTTTCTCTTTCTAAGTCTATATCTTTTATATTCCCAAGACTAATCGGTACAGTTTCCATCTCGACGTTCGCAATTTCAAGCCCGAAATCCTCATGAGTAGGCAGGCTCAATTTTTTTAAAAGTCTATAAACACGAACCACAAACTGATCGAAAGGTGAAATTTCATCATCTGCTGAAACTCGACTATTAAGGAGGATAAATTTGAAATCAGCCCCAAAATTATGTTTCCGAAGACTTGGATGGTGGCTCAACTCATCTACTTCGCCAGACGCCTGCATGTCAGCCACTATCTTAGAAAACATTTTATTGACTTTATGTTCCACCTTAAAACCGAACCTTAATTTAACAAAAAATACTTTACCTGGCACGAGTGTATGGACTCTATATTTTTTCATAAAAGGTTCATCGGTAATATCGATATGCACAAACCAATAAATATCCGCTTTTTTAGGGCGTTTTCTAAAAATAGAGTAAACGATATTGGCATCTATTTGGCGTTGGTCGCCAGCCATTGCCATATAAACGAGGTTAGTGGCTTCTTTTGGAATGGTGTCATCGTGCATCAAATCTTTTAGGGCAGGTATAAAAGGCTCAAAATCAAGGAAACTGAGGTGCTTTTTACGCAACTGTTTTGCCTTATACCACATAAAAATACAGAAAAATAAAATCCCTCCTAACATGACGCTGAACCAACCGCCGTGTGGAAATTTAATCAAATTAGAAACCATGAAAGCAATTTCTACGATTGTCAAAACAACGCCTACTACTACAATATAAATCCAATTGAAACGCTTCATGTGCATATAGTGCAGGAGCAGCGACGTGGTCATGAGCATATTAAAAACTATCGCTAAACCATAGGCCGCCTCCATTTTGCCTGAT
The DNA here is from genome assembly GCA_043744275.1 of Saprospiraceae bacterium. GTDB lineage: Bacteria > Bacteroidota > Bacteroidia > Chitinophagales > Saprospiraceae > JAAFJT01. The sequence continues at coordinate 3,282 of JAYTUY010000266.1, read as the reverse complement.
TCTCGGAATATGAGAACAACGGCGATACAGCCAATCATCAAGAACCAATTGATGCCTGGGATATAAATTTGCCCTTTCAACTGAGTGGGGTAACTGACTTTCATATTGGGCCAAAGCTTCAATTTCATCGCTTCGTTTACAAGCGTAAAACAACCTGTTATTAAAGCTTGGCTGGCAATAATGGCAGCCGAACTCGCTATGACGATACCGATGGGTAAAAATTCTTTATCCATCATGGCATAAAAGACGCTTGTTCCTTCAAATGTTTTTCCACCATATTGCGACATTAAGAGCGCACCTTGACCTAAGTAGTTGATAATCAAGCAAGTAAATACAAAAATCCAACTAATACGAATATTTTGTTTACCGCAATGACCCAAATCGCTGTACATGGCTTCTCCTCCAGTTGTGCAAAGAAAGACTGCACCTAAAAGCCAAAAGCCATGCAAATGCGTCAATTCTCCAGTATAATTGGTGACTAAATGGATAGCGTACAGAGGACTCAGAGCCTTCAATACTGAGGGGTATTGCACGATGTGATGTATGCCCAAATAAGCCAACATGCCGAACCACAATATCATAATAGGTCCAAAAGCCTTGCCTACGAAATTAGTCCCAAATTGCTGTATGATAAAAAGGACAACTAAAATAGATATAACGATGGGCACTGTATGCAAATCCTCCAAACCAGGAATATTCTGAAGCCCTTCAATGGCTGCCGATACAGAAATAGGTGGCGTAATGAAGCCATCAGCAATCAAAGCCGCACAACCAATAATAGCTGGATAAATAATCCACTTCGATTTGTATCGCCGAACAAGGGCGTACAAGGCGAAAATGCCCCCTTCGCCTCGATTATCTGCATTGAGTGCGAGATAGACGTATTTAAAAGTGGTCAATATCATTAAAGTCCAAAAGACGCATGAGACGCCCCCATAAACCAATTCCTCCGTGATGCGTTCGGCACCATGATCTGAGGAGGCAACGATGGATTTCATAACGTATAGTGGAGACGTGCCTATATCGCCGTAAATAATGCCGAGAGTAATGAGAATACCTGCAAGGCTGAGCTTAGAAGTAAGATTATGAGAAGACATTTATTGAAATTTAGCGGGGCAAAAGTAGCTTTTTTTTTAAAACAATGTACTAAATTTCAACATTCGCTCAAGCTAATCGGAACGTTCAAAGCCAAGCCACCATCCGAAGTTTCTTTATATTTTGAATTCATATCAAGAGCCGTTTCCCACATCGTTTTGATGCAGCTATCAAGCGAGACTTTAGCCGTTTCTGGATTGCTTTGCAAAGCCAACTGGCTGGCAGTAATGGCTTTAATTGCGCCCATCGTATTCCGCTCGATGCAAGGCACTTGCACCAAACCGCCGATAGGATCGCAGGTCAAGCCCAAATGGTGTTCCATCGCTATTTCTGCCGCCATCAGCACTTGCCGAACACTGCCGCCCATGCACTCCGTCAAAGCTGCTGCTGCCATTGCGGACGATACGCCAATTTCTGCTTGACAACCACCCATAGCCGCTGAAATAGTCGAATTTTTCTTAAAAATACTCCCTATTTCTCCAGCTACCAATAAAAATTGAATGATTTGAGACGTTGAATTGCCGCCTTCAAAAGCGATATAATATTGCAATACAGCAGGAATGACGCCTGCCGAACCATTAGTAGGGGCTGTTACCACACGCCCAAACGAAGCATTTTCTTCATTCACGGCTAAAGCAAAACAACTGACCCAATTCAAAATATCTGTAAAAGAATACTTTTTTGATTGCATTATTTTCAACCAATCTTCGTAAGTACCATAAACAGCATCGCTCATGAGATGTCGGTTGAGAGCAGATGCACGACGGTTCACATTCAAGCCGCCTGGCAGCACCCCCTCAGTATGACAGCCTCTATATATGCATTCGCGCATAGTCCGCCAAATGGACATTAAGCCTTTTCCGACTTCTGTTTCCTCGCGCCATATTTTTTCATTTTGCCACACTATTTGAGAAACATCGCTCATATTTTCAAGGCAATGATGGTATAAATCATCAGCAGAATCAATCGGATAAGGCAATTTAACCAACTGTTTAGTAGAAGCAGCTTCGCCTTCTTTCACCACAAATCCGCCACCAATCGAGTAATACGTTTGGGCAAATGAATCGCCATCCTCCAAATCCACTGCGAACGTGACACCGTTGGGATGAAAAGGCAGTGATGCATCGAAGAAGAAAATAATGTCTTCATCGGGTTTGAAAGGAATTAGTTTTTTCCCATCCAAGAGCACCCCCTCAGTATCGCGGATATTTTTGACCTTTTGATTAATCAAATTCACCTCTGTCGTCACAGGGTCTTCACCGAGTAGCCCCAATTGAATGGCAATGTCAGTGCCATGCCCTTTGCCCGTTTTAGCTAATGAGCCATAGAGCATCACTTTTAAATTTTTTATTGGCGTAAAGAGTTGATTATCATGAAGTTCTGCAATAAATTGTTGCGCGGCTCGCCAAGGTCCAAGCGTATGAGAGGAGGAAGGTCCGACACCTATTTTGAAGATGTCGAAAACCGAGATGCGTTCGTCTATCATGAATAAATTGGTTGTATTTGGTAAAAAATGTACTGACTGCAAATTTCCACCAAGTTTCGGATATTACAACATGATTTGACAAGTTTTTAAAAAAGTAGAATAATTATTAAAAATGCTTTGACAATTAGAAAGTAAAAATATATCTTTGCACCGCTTTAGTAAAAAAGGCAGTTCTTTTATATCTTTAATCTCTTTTGGAGGGATGGGTGAGTGGCTGAAACCACCAGTTTGCTAAACTGACGTACGGGTAACTGTACCGAGGGTTCGAATCCCTCTCTCTCCGCATCTTTATAGATAAATAGAGTTATTAGTTAGTTCGGGGTGTAGCGCAGCTCGGTTAGCGCACCTGCTTTGGGAGCAGGGGGTCCCAAGTTCGAATCTTGGTACCCCGACAAAAATAAATCATAAACCTTTGATAATCAATGTATTATCAAAGGTTTTTTTTATATGACTTACAGCTCGGTTAGCGCATCCCGATTGAGAAATCGGGAGAGTCCCAAGTTCGAATCTTGGTACCCCGACAATAAAAATACATAAAGCCTTGATAATCAATTGATTATCAAGGCTTTTTTGTTTTGACCACCAATTCCTCATATAACTTTTTTAAAACACATAGCCACATAGAGAACATAATTTTAAGAGCATTTTTCTTATAAAAACTATGTTTTCTATGTGGCTATGTGTTTTAAAGAACAAAAACC
>JAYTUY010000265.1:0-12556 GCA_043744275.1 Saprospiraceae bacterium | reverse complement strand
AGCCACGATATATTCATCATTAAATATATCGTCCCTCTGGGACTTACAACAGATTTTTCGACACTTTCTACCGATATTATATGCCTAAAGGCATTTTCAACCCAATATTCGCATTACTTGTTTATTTATTGAAAAATTCCGAATTTAGCACTGAAGAAATAAACGACATGGTCAACCAAATTCCATCACCTATAAATGATATTACAATGAGTTCATATGATGTTTTAGTTAAATCAAGTATTGAAAAGGGTATTGAAAAAGAGAAAATAGAAGTGATTAAAAATGCTAAAATCAAAGGATTAAGCGTTGAAATTATTGCAGACATAGTCAAGCTACCAGTGAAACGTGTACAGCAAATATTGGATAATTTGGAGAATCAGTAAATTTTATTTTACTTAATCTTCTTCAACCGCACATACCCCTCGGTATTTTGAAAGATAAAACCAACAGAATCAACCTGAAAATAACTCTCAGTATTTTGAGTAGAATGGAGGATAAAAGACCGCTCTCTGCGATACGCTGTCAAGGTCGCTGAATCTTCTTTGAAATAAATAACCAATTGATTTTCAATCTTCTTGATGTCTTTAAAATCTCTTGAAGCATCATAAAATTGACCATTAACTGGCTTCAAATTACGCAATGACAAATGATTAATACTTTTAAGATAAGTATTAAAACTATCATTGAGCACTAAATACTTATCATTTGAATATGTCCAATTCGCTGTGTCTTTGGCATAAAAAGTAGCCGTATCTAAACGGTTTCGGAGCGTTACTTTCGATACGTCGGCTCTTGAAAAAGAGAGAATTTGAGCATTTCTAAAACCATTAAAATCTTTATCAAAAATCGTCATTAAATTACCTTCGATGCCATGCAGAAGTCGCTCTTTTGGCAATTTGATATAAGTCAAAACATTGCCTGAAATAGAATCTTTGGCGGTATAAAAGATTGATAATGAATCAGTTGTGTTATTGTTTTTTGAAATAAAAATTTTATAAAGTGCTTTATCGTCGAGACCCCACTCAGTATTTTCATCAGGATTATCGGATAATTTTTTAATAGAATAACTGGTCAATTGACTGAAAAGATTGAGATAAATGGCTACCGAATCGTTGGGAATCCGAATTGTCACATCATTTTTTACGACCAACCAAACAGAATCCGCCCGCGCAAAAGTCGTCTCTTCGTCGCCTTTCCGAATGGTAAAAGCAGCCACATCATCAGGTGAAATAGACAAAATGGTTTTGGAAAAAAACGCATTTTTCGTTTTCAAAAAATTCTCAGATGCCCACTTCACACCCCACACGGCTAAACCCAGCATCCAAGCCCAACGGATGATTTTGTTTTTGATAAAAAAGCGGTAAAAGCCTCTTAAAAGTTGACTCATATTTAATGTTATTATTTCAATTTTGACAAAAATAATCTAATTCTTAAAGTATTTCGATAGAAAAACATAAATTTGTTTCTATGCTTTAAAAATCATCTTGGACCAAATTTTACGCGCTGGAAATACTATGAATAATAGCCATCTTGAGAAAACATATCTCCATCTTTTACCCCTTGAAAAAGAGGATAAAATTGATATTTTCGCCATTTTTAACGGCGTTTACCCCCAAATAGCGAAGTGGGTGCAGCAACTGATTACTCAATCCTCGTGGGAATCGGACGTGCATGTCGAGTTCAATTATCCCGACCTTTTTAGGCATTTTTATTTTGAATCTAAAAATATACATAAAACCATAGGGCAACATTCCTTTGGTTTCGGCTTCCCGATGATTTTTGATACGCCTGTCACGGCGAGCGAAGCCTGGCAAGAAGGCGAGGTCGTAGCAGCACCGCTTTTTATATGGTATTTGACGATTCGCCCGCATCCCAATCGGATAGATAGTTGGATTATGTCGTTTGAAGACAACGGTGCGGTCACGCCCAACGGTTATTTGATAGAGCATTTCCGCCGCAAATATGGTGTAGATTTGACGGAGCATTTTGCACAATTTGCTCTGAAACATCCTTTTGGCGTGAATGGTTTGACGGAGTTTTGTCATGATTTATCCAATACTTTGGGTTTTCACAATGAGAACACTGCTTACAGTTTATACGAATGCCCGAATGGTGCTCTGCTCAAAGTTCAAGCGGCTAAAGGCGGAATTATGTGGAGTGGAGCGTTGGGTTTGTTCCCCCATCAAGAAGGTTCGCTCAACGAAGATGCGACGCAAGAGATTGATTATCAGAACTTTACGTGGACAGCCGAGCATGTACACGAGTTCGCAATCCTGCCCGAAGACGCTTATCAACGCGCCGCTTTGCGAACGGTTTTGCGGAATAAAATAACGGTGGTAGAAGGGGCGCATGGCACAGGCAAGACGCATTTGACCGCTAATATTCTTTTCAACGCCTTGTCGAACGGACAGAAAACGGCTGTGGTCGCCAACGATATTGGCAGCTTGATGCAGATTCAAAATGAATTTGTCAAACTCGGTTTGGGCAATTTGACATTTCTATTAAAAGATATTTATCACGATAAAAAATTGCTTCTCGATGTGTTGCGAAATGAGCAATATGGGAAGGCGATTGATTATAAAGAAGATGATTTTAAAATCGCTTTGAAACAAGCACGGCGGCTGTTGGTTCAATCCGATGATAGCCACGATGCCTTGAGTCGCCCAATCTTTGGGGATGATAATTTTTCGGAAATCGTCGGCTATTATACTCATAGCCAAAGCCAAGAAGGGAGAGAATTACTGGCAAATCATTTAAATACAAGCGATTATGAATATACAAAAGAAGAATATAGCCAATTAATAACCGATATTCGAGCCTCTGATTTACTATTCAAAAATGTGAATACGCTGAAGCACCCCCTCAGTAATTTGCACCCCTCAGTATTTGAGCAAGAAAAAAGCGATACTGGGCGCGATTATATCAACAAACAATTGGCGTCATTTATTCAAAAATGGAAGGCTTTACATTTGAAATATATCACCGTTTATGATGCTTATTCTCAGAAATTAATGGCGCATTATGAAGCTCATTTTAATGATTTGCAACCCCAACTTCGGCTATTAAAAGAGGCATATTCCGACCATAAATACCAGTTTGGTGATGCTTTTGAAAGCAATAATTTTTTCAGAATGAGCGGCTTGCGAGCAGCCTCTTTATTTTCAGATAAATCAAAAAATGTCTTAACCGCTAAAGATGAAGCGGTCAAACATTATGATGCGTTGAATAAAATATTTACTACAAGAAAGCATTTTACCCATAATTTCTTAAATAATACAGATAAAAAAGACTTAAAAAAGCTTCAAATTAACCTCGAATCATTTGATTTGGCATTAAAAGGTTGGCGCAAAGCCTTGCCTTCGACTGTGCAAGAGGAGTTGCAGCGGCTCAATTCTAAAACCGCCTTTTATTTTGATAAGGATTTGGCGGAGACGATCAAAACGCTTGAAGATGACCTTGAAGAGCTTTTGAAAAATAGCAACGAAGCGCATATTTACGCCGACCCCCTCAGTCATAAAATGCTCACGTTGCCCAAACGCATGTTGTACATTGAAGAAATCATAGAAAAATTGGAGGAAACGCAACTGAATATGCGTGATTTCGACACGTTCTATGGTTGGCAACGCAATTGGTTGAACATGCCTGAAAATGGTCGAAAACTCATCCAATCACTCATCAAAGTAAAGCCCAAAGATTGGGTGACAGCCTTCGATAGTTGGTATTTCTACAATATATTAGTCATTCATTATCAATCGAATACATTAGGAAATGACGATTTGATGAACAATATGTTTGAGGCTGAAAATAAATTGCGACAGCTCATGCCTTCTCAGATTGCGAGTGCTTGGAATGAGCGCAAAAGGCAGGCTATCCAAGCATTTAAATCTCAAAATTCGAGTGGTTATAAGGTGTATTTTAATAGTAAAAATCAAGTTTTAGCAAAAGGAAAATCCTTAAAACAAATCCTTAAAAACTCCATTAATACGCTGTCTGAAATTTATCCTGTCTTGCTCTTGACGCCGCAAGTGGCAACTCAAATTATTGAAAGTGAAGGAAAAGAATTTGACTTGGTGATTTTTGATAATGCACAAAATGTTGATAAAGAACAAGTTGTGCCAATACTGCGAAATACTGAGGGGGTAGTGGTGATGACAGAATATTCAAAATTGGATGATATTGCCCCCGATTCTTTTGCAGCTAAATTAATCGCCCACGAAGCGGCAACAGTCAAACTCAATCACCTACATCGCTCGGTGAGCGAAACAGCGCGGCGTTTGAATCAGTCCGTTTTTTATCCTGAGTTGGAAGTGCCGTTTAAAACGCCACCAGTGGCTCAAAGTGTTTCAGTCATTCATATCAATGGAAAATATGCTGCCAAAACGCATTCCAATGAATTAGAGATTGCTGAAATTGTTCGGTTATTAGAGAAAATACATGCCACGCCTTTCAATACTTTTCCTCGCATCGGCGTCGTGTGTATGAACAAACAGCAGCGCAACGCATTGAGTACCACGCTTTTACATATTGTACAAAAAACGATGAATGGTTGGGAAAGAGTAGAGCAATTGCAACGCAATGGTTTAGGCATTTATAGTCTTGACGAAATAGCGGGTTTGCAATTTGATGTCTTGGTGGTGAGTGGCACATATGAAAATTTTGAAAAAATGGATTTGTCTCGTCAAAATTTGAGAAAATTAATCAATAGTTTTACTCAAAATCTCTATTGGATCAACTCAATTTCAAGAGAAGAATTGACCTATGCCGCGCAAGATCGCCCTGATGAAGGAGCCTTTTTATTAGCCAATTTGATTTTTTTAGCAGAAAAAATTCATCTAAAAGACACCCCTCAGTATGACGAATATGATAAAATTTTGGATAATTTAAAATCGTTGTACAGCACGTCTAAGCCGACAAAAGACTCTGTTTTCATTAAAGAAGTGGTGGGCAATTTATCGCGTTTTATTCAATCCAAGTATATAAAAACTGATTTTGTCCTTGAAAATCAAGCATTCCCTCTCGCTATTTTACCCAAACACGAAGGGCAGCAGCCCATCATCATTCGCATTGACGGCAAACTCTCGCCAGGCAGATATTTCAGCCCGACTTGGGAACGTCGGATTCTGAATGAATTAGAAAAAATGGGTATCCCAGTGCTTTCGATTTGGTCATACAATTGGTGGAAAAATGCGAAAGATGAAGCTTTTCACTTATCCCAAAAGGTATTTGCTTATGACAAAGTTTTTGAAAAAGTGGAGGCTGTAGAGGAGTGAATAGTGAAAAGTGAATAATGAAAAGTGTACCCCTCAGTATTTTTCACTTTTCACTTTTCACTTTTCACTTTTCACTAATTTAAAACTGCGCCGTTTCCGTAGAATGCGTCATTGCAGTCAAAGAAGATTGACCTTGTTGAACCACATTTTGAACGAAATCAAAATACTGAGTACCCACAAAAGCTTGATGTTTCACGGCTGTAAAGCCCTTCGATTGCAAGGCAAATTCACGCTGTTGCAATTCTGAAAAACCTGCCATGCCACGTTCTTTATAAGCCATAGATAGTTCAAACATGGACGTATTCAAAGCATGAAAACCAGCCAAAGTGATGAACTGAAATTTATAACCCAAATCAGCGATACGGTCGCTGAATTTTTCCATATCACTTGCGTTCATATATTTTGCCCAATTAAAAGAAGGCGAACAGTTATATGCCAGCATTTTATTCGGGTATCGGCGTTTAATTTCTTGTGCAAACTCTCGCGCTACGCCTAAATCAGGATGAGAAGTTTCCATCCAAATCAAATCAGCATATTCGGCATAAGCCAAACCACGTGAAATACACTGCTCGATACCATTTTTGACGTAATAAAAACCCTCGCTCGTGCGCTCACCTGTGATAAACTCTTGGTCGCGCTCGTCAATATCGCTGGTCAAAAGATCCGCCGCTTCACCGTCTGTGCGAGCAATCAAAACAGTCGGAACATTCATCGCATCGGCAGCCAAACGCGCCGCCACAAGTTTATTCACCGCTTCTTTAGTCGGCACAAGGACTTTACCGCCCAAATGACCACATTTTTTAGCACTCGACAACTGGTCTTCAAAGTGAACACCCGCTGCACCTGCATCAATCATGTCGCGCATGAGTTCATATGCATTCAAATTACCACCAAAACCAGCTTCCGCATCGGCAATAATCGGTGCAAACCAATCAATATTGCCTTCGCCGCTCACGCTCTGAATTTGGTCGCGCCGCATAAATGCATTGTTGATTCTACGAACCACAATCGGCACCGAATTGGCAGGATAAAGCGATTGATCGGGGTACATCTGCCCAGCGACATTCGCATCCGCTGCCACTTGCCAACCGCTGAGGTAAATGGCTTCCAAACCAGCAGCCACTTCTTGTACCGCTTGATTGCCCGTCATAGCACCCAAAGCGCCGACGAATTTTTGAGACTGCAATTTTTTCCACAATTTCTCAGCACCATTGCGGGCGAGAGAGTACTCGATGTTAAGGCTACCCCTCAGTTTCAACACTTCCTCCGCGCTGTAAGGGCGAGAGATGCCCTCCCAGCGCGGGTTCGTGGACCAATCATTTTGAAGTTGTTCTGCTCTTTCTTTTAACGTTTTCATAGACTTACAATTTAGTTTTATTATAATAATTTGGTTAGGACTGAAAGTGATTTTCGATGCTTGGTTTTATATTTTAAAAGTGTTTTGAACGCCTTTAATTGTTTAACAGAACAAAGATAAGGATTATTTTCAATTAGCGAATAATTCGCTAAAAGTATTTTATTCGTTTTAAGAAAATTATTCTACATCTAATTCATTATTAATTTGATTAAAATATTGATAATCAATGTTTTATGTTAAAAATTAATCCAATAATCAAAGTAAAAAATATTTATTTTTATTGAAAAATTATTTTTAATAAAAATAAAAACTACTGAATAAATAGAGATTTTATGTAAAATTTGAAAAATAAGTATCAATTTAGCCCACATACTGAGGGGGTGTTTAATCTGATTCAACCATATTTTAAATAAATATTGGAGTAAAAATTATGGTAAAAATACCGTTGTTCAAATTTTTATTTTGATGAATAAACACTAATTTCACGTTTCTATTAATCTTTTTAAAAACATACTATCAGAAACATGAAAAGAGACGACACCTTATGGAAAGGCATTTTGGAAGATTTATTCGATGACTTTCTCCGATTTGTTTACCCCAATGCCGATGAGATATTTGATATGGCACGCGGTTTTGAGTTCTTGGATAAAGAATTGGAAGACATCTTTCCTCAAACCGATGAAGAAAATATCCGTTACGTGGATAAATTAGTAAAAGTATGGTTGAAAGATGGCACTGAGAAATGGATACTCTTTCATGTAGAAGCGCAAGGTAAAACTGAGAAAAATTTTTCGGAACGGATGTATATTTACAACTACCGCATCCGAGATAAATTCAACTGTAAAATAGCAGCGTGGGCAATATTGGTAGATAAGAACAAAAAATTCCTACCGACATGTTTTAAAGAATCATATTTAGGTACAACTATTACATACGAATTCAATATGCTCAAAATTATCAATCAAGACGAAGAAGCGTTGAGAAAGATGGATAATCCTTTTGCTATCGTGGTTTTAACAGTTCTTTTAGCCTTAAAAAAAACTAAAAAGAATGAATTAGAGTTAATAGATTTGAAAATGGATTTGGTAAAAGAATTAATGAAACGGAACATTGAAAAGAAGAAAATCAAGGCATTGATGAATTTTTTACAATATTATGTGCGTTTTAATTCTGAAAATACCCTTATCTTTGAAAAGAAATTAGAACAATTTAAAGGAAAAAAATATCCAATGGGAATAGAAGAATTATTATTACATCAAGCCGAAGTGAAAGGCGAAAAGCGTGGTGAAAAGCGTGGTGAAAAAGCGGGAGAGAAGTCTGGAGATGAAAAAAGAACAATAGATGTCATTCGCAATGCCCGGTTGAATGGGTTATCTGTTGAAGTTATCTGTAAAATTGTTGACTTTCCAGTAGAGAAAGTACGAGCTATTTTAGATAAAATGGGTATCGAATAAACTTGTTTCTGCAAATATATATAATGAGAATAGAACAACAATTATTAGAACAAGCTGAAAAACGTGGTGAAAAACGTGGTGAAAAACGTGCAATGAAACGCGCCATGAAACGTGGTTCAGATAGAGTGACAATGATGGTCATTCCTAATGCTCGATTGAAAGGCGCAAGCATTGAGTTTATAGCCGATATTGTAACACTTCCAGTAGAAAAGGTGCGAGCAATTTTAGATAAAATGGGCATCGAGTAAATTTCCTTTTTAATAATTACAATCCCCTTCCAATAAGCTTTGAGCTTTTGGGAGGGGATTGCTCGTTTTGGAAAATTTAAGCTCAAATACTGAGGGGTTACTCCGATATATGGAACAACCCCTCAGCAAAACAATCTATTTAAACAATTCAGTCAATCATATCATAAGCGGGCAAAGTGAGGAAATCAATGAAGTCTTCACTTTTTACCAAATCATCAAAAAGGGCAATAGCTGCTTCAAATTTACCGTTTTTATAGGCATTTTCTCCTACATATTCCTTGATTTTATCCAATTCTGAAGGTAATAATTGGCGATAAAGTTCATAAGTGACCGTTCTACCATCTTCTAATTTCGACTTATTTTTAATCCATTGCCACACTTGCGTGCGAGAGATTTCAGCCGTAGCAGCGTCTTCCATGAGGTTGTAAATGGCGGCAGCACCGTTGCCACGCAGCCAACTTTCGATGTATAAAATCCCTACATTGATATTATGGCGCAGCCCCCCCTCAGTAATTGAGTCTTTTGGCACTTGCAAAAGGTCGGAGGCTGTGCAATTAAAATCATCTCGCTGTCTTGAAATTTGATTAGGCGTTGGCATTTTTTCATTAAAAATGCTCATCGCCAAAGGCACAAGCCCAGGATGTGCTACCCATGTACCATCGTGACCAATACTGACCTCTCGCAATTTATCTTGCCGCACTTTTTCCATCGCCGCTTCATTGGCTAAATGGTCATTTTTGACGGGTATAAATGCTGCCATTCCGCCAATAGCTGGAGCCTTGCGACGATGGCATGTTTTGACCACTAAATTGGCATAATTGGACATAAAAGGCACTGCCATTGTCACTTTTGAACGGTCAGGCAACACGTAGTCGCTGCCGAGATTGCGGAGTTTTTTTATGAAAGAAAAAATATAATCCCACCGCCCGCAATTTAGTCCAGCAGAGTGTTCCTTGAGTTCATACAGGATTTCGTTCAGTTCAAAAGTAGCGAGTATGGTTTCAATTAAAACAGTGGCTTTGATAGTGCCAAGTGGCATACCGACATACGTTTGAGCGAAGACAAAAACATCGTTCCACAAGCGAGCTTCCAAGTGGCTTTCTATTTTTGGAAGATAAAAATATGGGGCTGTGCCATTGATAGTCAACTTTTTATGATTGGTGAAAAAATATAATCCGAAGTCAACTAAGCCACCGCCCATCTCCTCACCATTGACAATTATATGCTTTTCATTCAAATGCCAACCGCGTGGGCGGACAAGTAAAGTGGCAATTTTGTCATTCAATTTATACTCTTTTCCCTGTTCATTTTTGAAAGAAATGGTGCGATTGATGGCATCTCGAAGGTTGATTTGTCCCTCGATACTGTTCTCCCATGAGGGCGTATTGGAGTCTTCAAAATCGGACATGAACATTTTTGCACCTGAATTGAGGGCATTAATAACCATCTTTCGCTCGACGGGTCCAGTGATTTCTACACGCCTATCCTGCAAATCGGGTGGGAGGGGTGCAATTGTCCAATCAGCCTCTCGGATGTGTCTGGTTTCAGGTAAAAAGTCGGGTAATTCGCCTGCGTCGAGGCGTTTTTGGCGTTCATCTCGGGCACCCAAAAGAGCCAATCGGCGAGCATTGAAATGCATGTGCAAATCACGTAAAAACTCTAAAGCTTCGGGCGTTAGGATTTCGGCATACCCCTCAGTATATTGCCCTTTTATTTGGGTATGCAGGGGTGCTTTGAAGGCTTTGGTTGGGCTGGCGGTGGCTGTCATTATATCTTAATTTTTTTTTCTGAAAACGAATTTTCATTGATAAAAAACGAATTTAAAATTTGGTTTTAAAACGAATAATTTACAAAATTAATAATTATTTTCAATTAGCGAATAATTCGCTGAATATTTTTTTATCGTTTGAATCAAATTAATTTGTTAAATTTGCTACCCCCTCAGTAAAATGAAGAAAATTAGAGAATTATTGCTTATTAGCTAACATTTTATATGCTCAATCAAGATAAATTACGCACCATTTTTGGTTTAAAAATAGCCTATTTACGCCAGCAAAAAGGCTTGTCGTATCAGCAATTAGCAGAGACTGCCGACCTCTCGATGTCGTATGTCCACGAAATTGAGAAAGGGAAAAAGTATCCTAAAGCAGATAAAATTTTGCTATTGGCGAAAGCCCTCGATACCACTTATGACGACTTGGTTTCTGTACATGCTTCCAAGCGTTTGCAACCGATTATTGACTTGCTCGAATCGGAGTTTTTTCAGGTATTTCCGATGGAAATGTTTGGCATCAGCCCTGAGAATTTGTTGGAGCTTTTTATCAATGCACCTGACAAATTGAATGCATTTATTTCTACAATTATCAAACTTGCGCGCAATTATCAGATGCAGTCGGAGAACTTTTACACAGCCGCTTTAAGGAGTTATCAAGACATGAATGATAACTATTTTGAAGAGGTGGAAAAGACGATTGCTCAATTTAAATTAGAGAATAATATCAGCGTAAATGCTTCATTTTCAACGGATTATCTTGAAAAATTGTTAAAAGATAATTTCAAAATAACAGTGGATAGAAAGAAAATGGCGGCTCAAAAACTACTGAAAGGCGTTAGGTCATTTTATACTGAGGGGGGTAAAAAACTCTTTATCAATAAAGATTTGACGTCGGCACAAGAGCATTTTTTAATAGCCAGAGAGTTGGGTTTTCAATATATGAAAATCAAAGAACGCCCTTACGAAACGGTGATTATGAAGGCTGAAAATTTTGAAAAATTGTTCAATAATTTCAAGGCTTCTTACTTTGCTTCCGCTTTTTTGATGGATGAAAATGAGATGGTAGCGGATATAAAAGCCTGGGCTGAAAGTGCTGTTTGGAATCCCGAAGCGTTTATGAAATTGACGGAAAAATACAATGTGACGGCTGAAATGTTGATTCAACGGCTGTCCAATATTTTACCTAAACACTTCAAAATCAATGACTTATTCTTTATTCGCCTGCAAGCGGATGATCAATTGAAGGTTTTTAAAATGAATAAAGAATTGCATTTGAGCCGCATCCATAAACCTTATGCCAATGAACTGAGTGAGCATTATTGCCGCCGTTGGGTATCAGTCAACGCTATCAAGCAATTGCGGACGGGGATGCAATTGGACAAAAGTATTGCCTATGTCTGCGATGCTCAAATCTCTAATTATTGGGAGACTGATTTATCTTATTTCTGCGTGACTGTGGCGAAACCTAACACGACAAATCCTAAGGAAAGTGTGAGTGTCACATTGGGTATTTTGATTGATGATAATGCTCGACGTCTTTTTAGATTTTTGAATGACCCTAATATTAAGGTGAAAATTGTGAATACGACTTGCGAACGGTGCTCGATGCCTGATTGCGGAGAACGGGCTGTAGCACCTTTTGTGATTGAAAAAAAGAATGAACAGCTGGATATTGAAGCGGCTTTGGGTAAATTATGAGGTCATGTTGATTGGTTCTAAAAAGGTGCAGCGCACCACAATATTTGTAGCAATTTTTTATACGTATTCGTTCAGGTGCAGCGCACCGAAACCCAGCAATATTTCGGTGCGCTGCACCTTCCGAACTATACTTTAACAAGTTGCTACAAATATTTCGCGGCGCTGCCGCTTTACAAATTAGAACCAATAAACCCTGCCTTTTTGGTGGTTCAAATATGTAAAACATTTTTATTGCTTTATGCGTAAGAAGATATTACCTTTGTAACCTTTGCCCCATTGCATTGCATGTGGGCGTTTTTTTTGTTTTTTTATAACTTTTAAAATTAAAAAATGATGAATCAAGATAAGGAGATTAATGGGACGGTTGCCCCAAGGAGAATTAAGCAGTGGACTAAAATGAAAGGCGAAAACGCTTGGACAATGTTCAAAGTAATGGCTGAATTTGTTGATGGATTTGAAATATTGAACAATATCGGACCTTGTATTTCTATTTTTGGATCAGCACGGACTAAACCCGATCATCCATACTATAAAAAAGCGATTGATATTGCTCGCCGACTCACAGAAGATGGTTATGGCATTATTACAGGCGGTGGACCGGGCATTATGGAAGCGGGTAACAAAGGTGCGAAACTTTATGGCGGTGCGTCTGTGGGTTTAAACATTGATTTGCCGTTTGAACAACATCATAATCCTTATATTGACCTTGATAAAAGTGTGAATCACCGCTACTTTTTTGTACGCAAAGTCATGTT
>JAYTUY010000264.1:0-3623 GCA_043744275.1 Saprospiraceae bacterium | reverse complement strand
CTAAAGTCAGAGCTACTAACGGTTTAATTACCCATATTTTTGGGGCTATCGCTACCGCTTTACTTTTTTGGCTCTTTTAACCCAATATTCGCATTAATAATGCTTTTTATGCGGTTCACGAGCGAAACCTTCGAGGTTTTCAAAACCTCGAAGGTTTTAAGGATTACACCCCCTCAGTATCCGTGACGACACAACAGATTGATAATCAAATAGTTATAAAAGTCAAAGACAATGGAACAGGTATGCCTGAAAGTGTAAGAGCCAAAGTCTTCCAACCATTTTTTACAACAAAACCAACAGGGCAGGGAACAGGCTTGGGGCTTTCGTTAGCGTATGATATTGTGACAAAAGGGCATGGTGGGGCTTTGGAAGTGCTTTCTACTGAGGGGGTCGGAACTGAAATGATCATTCGCCTCCAATCCTATCTTTAAAAGAAATGTCATGAATTGAAATTTTGCAGATTTTGATGTAAATTTCCGAAAAAACAACAAATGAGAACGGATGTGAACAAGATTTTATGGGCTTTTAGCTTTTTCCTTTTCAGTAACAATTGTTACGCACAGGATGACTATTATTTTTCTAAAAACCCACCGTATAAGCCAACTCAGGCATTAAATAATATTCGAAAAATTGAACATTTTATTAAAGATAGTCGGGGCTATGTGTGGTTTGCGGCGCAAGGGGGCTTGTATCGGTATGATGGCTATCAGACTAAATGGTATGCTACTGACGAAGCCCGACCAAATTCGCAATCAAGCAACCCCGTTAATGCCATTACAGAGGATAAATATGGAAACATCTGGGTGGCAGTTGAAGGGATTGGTTTGAAAAAATTAGACCCTAAAACGGGAACTTTTAACCGCGTGCCTTTAGTAATGGCTAATGAACCTGTACATTTAAGAGAGGAGTTGAAAAAAGAAGAGCTTGAGTTACAAGACATTTTATCAGTTGGGGATAATCTTTGGTTGCAGGGTAAATTCAGTGATTTTCGTTATTCCATTTCCAAAAATACATTTTACCGAACTGAAAAATTGCAAAAATGTGTTGATATGAATCAAGAAATATGGGGTATGCTTGGAGGTATAGATAAAGAAGTTTTTAGGCTATATAAATACGACGTTCAACGGGATTCTTTTTTGCTTAAAACATCTTATAAAACACCTAATATTTCTTACTACCGCATTTTATTCGCTACTAAAGAGTATCTATTTATAACTTTTCGTAAAAAATTGATGGTATATGAAATAGCAACGAACAATTACTTTTTCCCGAAGAACTTTGAGAATACATACATATACAGCATGAAACAGGGGCTTGATGGTACCATTTTATTGCATCAAGACACGACGATTTACGCATTTGACCCTAAAACTTTGACAGCAAAACCCCTTTTTTCAAACCGATTCTTATCGCAGTACGAAATGTACCCCCTCAGTAAAAATCAGATTTTACTCTCTGATGATAACAATTCACGCTTGTTAAATATTGCACCACCTGTTATTGAATCTTTTAATTTTAGAGACAAATTCGATGCATTTGATTTCAGCTATACCCATATTTATCCGTATGATGCCCATCAATTGAATATTAATAATGGATATATTGTTGATTTCAACAAAACGAAGTTGTTTAAGTATGAATCGCTCAACCCCATCTTAAAACCCGTTTCAACGGAATCGTTGATGATATTGAGGTATGTAAAACAATATACCCAACCGAATGGAACACAATGGTTTGCTTATTTTACTGAAGAAAATTACACCTATAAAGTCCATTTTTATAGTTACAACCCTTCTGATAAAACGTTAAAAAAAATAGGCTCTGTACAGGATGGTATTTTCTATGATTATCCTGCTGTGGGCTTTGTTAAATGGGGTGAAAAACTTTATGTGGGCAATTATTCAGGTCTTTTCTCTTTTGATATAAAAACAAAAGCATGGGAAAATGCCATTGAATATAATCCACTTGATACTTTGCCCGATAATATAACCCGATTATACGTGGACAATGACAACGATTTTTGGATTTCTACTCAAAATAAAGGAGTTATTTTAAAGATAAAAGACCAAACTGGGTTTAAATACTTTTCTGTTAATACCAACGATAGTAAAAATTGGGCAGCCAATTGGGTTTCTGATATTGCACAGGATAAAGCAGGTATGGTTTGGATTGCTACAAGCAAAGGGTTAATGACTTTCGATAAAAAAACAGAAACGCTTAAACAACAAAATAAGCTCCTCTTACCCGATAATTTTATTCTAAATATTTTGATTGACGATGCCCAAACTTTGTGGATAAGCCATGATAAAGGCATTACACATTTTGACCCACATAAAAATACGCTTAGGCATTATAATGACTCGGACGGTATTTTAGATGAAATGATTGAAGATGGCGTAAAATTGGCTGATGGTTCGCTCGTATTCAATGCAACAGGTCGGTTTTATAGGATACATCCTTATAATATAAAAGCTGATTCTACAACGATTCCTATTTATTTGACGGATATTCAATTGTTTAACAAGCCGATTGAGATAAATGGAGCGGATTCATTACTGAAACAACATATCAGTTTTACGAAAACTATCACTTTTAATCACAACCAAAATATCATTGGCTTGCATTATACAGCCATAGATTTTGTAGATGCAGAAAACCGCCAATACGCCTATTTCCTTGAAGGATTTGATGATAATTGGCAATATGTGGGTCAAAAACGAGAAGCTGTTTATACCAATTTACCTCCAGGGAAATATACTTTCAGAGTCAAAAGTGCTAATCGCGACGGCATTTGGATTGAAATGACGCCCCCCCTCAGTATTACGGTATTGCCGCCCTGGTGGAAGACGTGGTGGGCATATTTATTCTATATCTTGGCAGCTATTGGTAGCATTTGGGCATTTATGAACTATCGTGCTCGCAATCTTCGCCGTCAAAACAGACTGCTTGAAGATTGTGTAGAAGAGCGCACCTCAACCGTCGTCGCTCAAAAAGAAGAATTGAGTAAAACTCTAAATGAGTTAAAGTCCACCCAAGCCCAACTCATTCAATCTGAAAAACTCGCCAGCCTCGGCGAACTCACCGCAGGCATCGCCCACGAAATACAAAACCCTTTGAATTTTGTCAATAATTTCTCGGAGTTAAGTGTTGATTTGGTAAAAGATTTAAAAGAAGAAATTGAAAAACCTGCACAAGACAAGGCATATATCGACGAATTATTCGATGATTTAAGTCAAAACCAAGAGAAAATCAATCATCATGGCAAGCGAGCAAGTAATATTGTAAAAGGTATGCTCGAACATTCAAGAGCCAGTACAGGCGTGAAGGAACTGACGGATATTAATAAATTGGCGGATGAATATTTAAGACTTTCTTATCATGGTTTAAGAGCGAAAGACAAATCTTTTAATGCCGATTTTACTACAAATTTTGATGAAAATTTGCCTAAAATTGAAGTCATTCCGCAAGATATTGGGCGTGTTTTATTGAATTTGATGAATAATGCTTTTTATGCGGTGCACGAACGAAACCTTCGAGGTTTTCAAAACCTCGAAGGTTTTAAGGATTACACCCCCTCAGTATATTTGACAACAAAACACGTTGATAATCAAATAATTATTTCT
>JAYTUY010000263.1:0-12670 GCA_043744275.1 Saprospiraceae bacterium | reverse complement strand
TAGAAGTCCGAAAGATTTAATAAATTATGGAAATGACTAAAAAAGAAAAAACTTATGACGCTGTCAAGATGATGCGTGAAATAAGAGATAAAATCACTACTGAAACTCAGAATATGACTTTTGTAGAATTGAAAGCTTATATTCAAAAACAACTGGCGGAAAGTAAATTGAAACCCGTAGGTCAATAATTCTTTTTTCCTTCAACTGCCCATCTGGCACGAGTTCTTCATAAAAAAGGCGAAACACTCCCGAAGGGATAACTGAGGGGGTATCTCAAAAAGAATCGAGATACCCCCTCAGTTATGTATGCCGCTTGATGAAACGTATTTTAGCCATCAAAGGCTATATTTCTCCTCAGTGTGATATGTATCAATCTCCCATATCTGATGAAAATTTTTAAGTTTAATTAAAAAGCTATATTTTTGTAAAAAACAAAATGATGAAGATTGAAAGAACCGCAGAGGAAATCATTATCAGAATTTCGTCGTCCATGAATATAGATGATATTCAACAACTGATAGACTATCTAACCTATAAGCAAATTGTCAGCAAAAGCCAAGCAACACAAAAAGATGTTGATTTATTGGTAGCTTCAGTGAAACGAGGACGTTGGTCTCAACGGCGTAGCTTTATCGGAATACCTCGATTGCTTTACTTGGACTGGCGATAAAAAACAACACCACAAACTCTTAGCGAAAAATATACGAAAGACTATTCTTACTGCTGATTTGTGGGAGCTACGTCAAGCCTTAAGAGAATGATAAAGCCACGGCTGGCACAGCTTGTTTATAAAAAATAACCACCAACCAGGCTCGCTCGCAGTTCCCTGCTGGTAAAGGTTGTTCTTAAAAATAACCCACAAAATACGCCATCAAAAAGGCATATATAACTGAGGGGGTATCCCGTTTCGACTTGCTCGAAACGGCTTTTAATATTAAGGAAAGCGGTTATAAAAATCACCTCTTGTTCCCACTCTTTGAAATTCCATAACATTATCAGAACGTTTGAAGATACCAATTCGATTAATACTTTGTTTATATCTTCCAATCTTCAATTATAATATTATTTATACGACCTAAATGAGCACTATTATTTGTCACCATAATCATATCATTGTGTTCACGGATACGAGCTATCCATGCTTCTGCAGTTTCATCATCATCTAAAGCACCAAACAAGGATTGAGTAGGTGATGATTTAGTATTCTTTCTTTTATATTGCTTTAATGATGTTGAAATGCGAGCTATCAATTCCAACTTGTCATTATCAGTCAAATTATCAATCAGTTGAAAATAATAGTCAAGTCTTGTTGCTGATGTCATTTTATTGATTTTAATTTTCAAGCAAATTTAGTAAAATAAGACTATTTTTCAAAATAAAAATTTTGATTCTCTTTGTGAAACCTCTCTCAAAACTTCACCATTTTCCTCACGCCCGCTCGCTTGCCCACCTCCTTAAAAACCACCAAATATTGCCCTGCATTTAATTGACTCACATCTATATCAAGGCTTTTATCTGCTGCATTAATATTTGTTGACCAAACAGGTATGCCCAATAAATTATAAATTGATACTGTTTTTTTAGTAAAATCAGTTGCTTCCCATTTTAATTGTATAAAATTTTGAGTGACAGTGGGGGCTATTTCAAATGATGAGACCCCCTCAGTATAAAGGCTTGAAACAGCAGGTTTGGCACCAATCGGCACATTATAAAATGATAAAACCCCGACACCTAATGGATTGACTACCCAATTATTGCTGGTGTCAATATGGCTTAAATAGCTTACGCCTTTAATGGCATTGGTATCTCCCCTAAATTCTAAAATGATTTTATCTCCTGATACTTTACCACCTATAATTTTTGTTAGACTATCAAGCAATGTGGCATCTTTACCTTCTAATCTAAAATCTGCCCAGGGTTTTCCTATAATTCTTAAATCTCCCACAAAATTTTTAAGCTGAATCGTTATTTCATTAGCGGCTGAAAACCATATTTTATCCACATCGGGCGCACGGACATTAACAGGCGAGGTTTTATAAATATCAGAAGCCAATAAACGATACATTCGATTGCCTAATGAATCATATCCATTTGAATAATGAAAATGGCAGCTATCACTCGAGGCTGCATTGGTACTCATTATTTTGAGTCCCTCAATTTCATTGGCTAATTGCCGCTGCACTTCCATTATTTCAGGATTAATATGCGTGCATGAGCGAAATCGAATTTGAAAAAGATAACATTGGGGATTGTTATAGTCTTTAATCCAATCAGCTTGTAATTTTTTAAACTCCTTTTTATAGTCTTCCATTGGCGTTTCCCAACCATCTGATTCACCTTGCCACCATAAAATAGCTCTGATATTTGTCTTTACTTCAGCCGCTTCAAGCCTATTCATTAAATCGCTGTAATTAGTAGGATCAGGGCTTGTATCTTTTTTTAAAAAATAATTTAATACCACACCGCCATAAGATTCATTAAAAATAGCCACAGGTATTTTCTGATTAAGGATAATATTTTTAGCAATGCGCGGTGCCCACTTGCTCGGCTGCGTGTAAAGGATGTCATTCCAGCCAAACAAATATGTGAAAGAGCGCATGAAAGGGTCGTAATCCGTATCCTGTACAGAGCCTATATTATTCGATTGCCCGTTGATGACAATAACATCGCCAGCAACCACTTTCTCTGCTTTGCGTATCAATATCAAGTCATTATTTTTTAAACCATATAACGCAACTAAATGGTTAGAGAGTTCCGCATTTATTTCAATGGGTATTGAAAAAACAGTAGAATCTTGAATTATACTGAGGGGGTAAGATATTTCCTTGAGCAATATATCTGCCTTAAAGATTTTCACGACGAGTGTTGAAAAGCCCAAACTCTTTGGCACTTTCCCTTTTAATATGTAGGTCGCTTTGTTTGTAATCGGATCGCGTGGCAAGAGCTGCATATCCTTTGGAAAACGGGTGAATTCAATCTTATTTTGTGAATAGCCCCACAAACAAGCAAAACACAAGTTAAGTGTTAATATTAATTTTCTCATGGTTAAAATAAGTGTTTGTTGTAAAGTAAACCAGTATGCAGTGTAAAAGAAATATTATGACGAAAAGGTTCATGAAAAAGTACAATTATTAAAATTAAACTTTCCAAATTATGTGCTTTTAATTTTGGCTTAGACAATTAACTTTGCACCACTTTTTAACAATAATTAATAATAAATCGAAAAATGGCAGCTAATCAAGACGATGTTTTTAAAAAATTAGTATCGCATTGTAAAGAATATGGTTTTGTTTACCAATCGAGCGAAGTGTATGACGGTCTGAGTGCGGTGTACGATTACGGTCCTTACGGTGTATTGTTGAAAAATAATATCAAAAATTATTGGTGGCGCAGCATGGTGCAGCTCAATGAAAATATTGTTGGCTTAGATGCTGCTATTTTTATGTCGCCTAAAGTGTGGAAAGCTTCGGGTCACGTGGATGCATTCAATGATCCCCTCGTGGACAATAAAGATTCTAAAAAACGCTATCGAGCAGACCAATTGATAGAAGGTGTGGTGGATAAATTGCAGGATAAAATCAATAAAGAAGTTGAAAAAGCGGCTAAACGCTTTGAAAATTTTGATGAAAAGATGTTCCGTGAAACCAATCCACGCTGCGTAGAATATGCTCAAAAAGCCGAATCCATCGAAAAGCGTTTGGCAGAAGCCATGAAAGCGGAAGACATGGTGGGCTTGAAAAATATGCTCGAAGAATTGGAAATTGCTGACCCCGAATCAGGCAGCCGCAATTGGACAGACGTCCGCCAATTCAACCTCATGTTCAATACCCAATTGGGCAATATTGCTGGGGAAGAAGGCAAATTATACCTCCGCCCCGAGACGGCACAAGGCATTTTTGTCAACTTTTTGAATGTTCAAAAATCGACACGGCAGAAAATTCCATTTGGTATTGCTCAAATCGGTAAGGCTTTTAGGAATGAAATTGTGGCGCGGCAGTTCATTTTCCGTATGCGTGAATTCGAGCAAATGGAAATGCAGTTTTTTATTCGCCCTGGCACTCAGCAAGAGTGGTATGCTAAATGGAAAGAAACGCGTATGAAATGGCATTTAGCCATCGGCACGCCTGCTTCAAAATTGAAATTTAAAGACCATGATAATTTGGCACACTATGCGGATGCAGCGGTAGATGTGCAGTTTGAATTTCCTTTTGGCTTCAAAGAATTAGAGGGTATTCACAGCCGCACTGACTTCGATTTAGGCAGTCATCAGAAACTTTCAGGTAAGAAATTGCAATATTTTGACCCTGAATTGAATGAAAATTATGTGCCTTTCGTCGTGGAAACATCTATTGGTGCCGACCGTATGTTCCTTGCGTTGATGTCACATGCCTACACGGAGGAGACTGTGCCCGATGCACAAGGCGAGGATGCTTCACGCGTAGTTTTGAAACTTCACCCTTCGCTCGCGCCGATTAAATGTGCTGTTTTACCTTTGTTGAAAAATAAAGAAGAGTTGACAAAAGCGGCTTCTGATATTTTCAATAAATTAAAATTTTCAGTAGAGTGTCAATACGATGAAAAAGATGCCATTGGTCGTCGTTATCGCCGTCAAGATGCCATCGGTACGCCATTTTGTATCACCATAGATTTTCAAACTTTGGAAGATGGAACAGTGACGATACGCGATCGTGATACTTTGAAACAAGACCGTATCCGAGTAGAAGACCTCGAACAGATTTTGATTGAAAAAACAGACATGAAAAACCTGTTGATGAAATTATAAATGTGTATTTGTTATAAAATCAATGCTTTAGAATAAAAAAAGAACGCCAGTAGGACAATACCTGCTGGCGTTTATTTTTTATCAAAATCACTCAATCACTCAATCACTTAACTTTACTCCCCAACCAATTTTTTCTAAAAGCTGCTATTTCAGCAGTGATTGGTTTGCCATTACTTTCATAAGTTTCTACAGAAAAATAAGGATTTTCTATCAATTTAACTTGAGCCGTTTGCTCTTTATTGCGATGTTTATAGATTATGGAAATGACATCACCAGGCTTGTGAGAATCAACAATGGCGTAAATTTCTTCTTGTTTTTTAATGGGTTTTCCATCCAATTGCACCACAATATCTTCAATATCCAAACCAGCGGCATAAGCAGGGGCTTCTTTGGTTGTGTTTTGTTCAACCTTTACACCTTCATCCGTATTCGCATATCTACCACCCATCCAAGCCTTGCCTACTTTCATTTTTTTAACCATAAATCCTGATGGAGCTAAAAGGGGTTCGTAATCAATGGCAGCATGTCCATAAATATATTTTTTAAAAAAATCTTCGGCGAAAGTATCGTTTTTAGTGAGCTGCGTTAGAATGCTTTGCAAATCGGCAACGGTGTAAGGAATCTCAGTTTTACCATGTTTTTGCCAAAGCAACTTCATGTATTCATCCAATGAAGATTTAAAATGCCCGCGCAACTCTAAATCCAAAGCCATGGCAATAGCTGCGCCATAGGCATAATACGAAGTAAACATATTCGGATAATTCGTCTTGTCAAGAGCTATACCTGCATCTACATAAACAGCATGGCGACTGGCGTCAATGGGCGAATAATCTCGCGCGCCAATAGAATTGTTTTTTGTAAAAACGGCATTGTCAATGACTTGAGCATAATTTGTATCCACCATAAAACCGCTTCTCACCATGAATAGTTGACCATAATATTGAGTAAAACCTTCGGCTAACCATAATTCATGGCTCATATTGCTCTTCTCAAAATTGAAAGGCTCGATGGTTTTAGGGCGAATCCGTTCTACATTCCAACAGTGAAAAAACTCGTGTGCAAACACATCATCCATGCCCCCCTCAGTATTAAACTCAGTTGGCAGTGCAATCATCGTCGAATTGCGATGCTCCATGCCATCGCCTTTTACGTAAGGATTGATGGAGGTAATAAAAGTGTACATACCATAATCGTAAGCAGGCACTTCGCCGAAAACAGCTTGCTCTTCTGAAACAATTCGTTGCAATCTTTGAGAGTAAACGGTAGCACCTGAATCTGTAGCAGCGGCTTCAAGGGCTAATCGGAAAGTATAATTTTTATTGTCTTTATTTTTAACTGCCCATTCTTTAAATATCAAATCCCCAATTTTTGTAGGCGAATCCATGAAATATTGTAAACCCGAAGCAGTGAAAACTGTCGGGTCATTAGTGGGTTTAAGCTGCGTCGCTATTTTCCAATTTCTTTCTTTTGGAATCTTAAATTGTATTTCAATTGGAGCATTATCCATCCCTTTCATCCACATAAAAGCGGAAGGCATATTCAAGTGCCAATTTGTCACATCAATGCCTGAATAAGTACCATCTGGATAGTTGGCATAGAGAGTATAAGTAACTTTTATATAGCCACTGTGCTTGGGTACTTGATAAATATCGCCATCTATTCTATTGATAGTCAATGAGTTACCTTTTGAATCGAAGGCTTTGACATTATAAACGTTTTTACCAAATTCATGCGTGGCATAGCGTCCAGGCGACGAGCGACTCATCTTGAAAATAGCAGAATTGAGCGGTATATTTGAAGCAATAAGACTAATCTCTGCTTCATGATGAGCGGCATTGGGGCAACTCATTTCATAACGGATTTTTTGAGCGAAGCCACTGACCGTTGAAATAATCATTGCCAAAACTATAACCTGCTTTCTAAAATTAATATTTGTATGCATAAATTTTCCAGTTTATACCTTCCGTTCAAAATATAGGCTGATGCCTTTGTTCTCTCTGACTTATAGCGGTATTTTAAATGTTTAAACTTTGTTTTACGAGTAACAGGGCTGATATGTTTTGTTTTTTTATTTAAGAATATTTAACTACTAATGCGAATGATGGGTTAAAATAATCGCGGAGCGATTGAATGTGAATAACCACCGATGAAATCGGTGGGTTAAAATGAGTTGGTTGCTTAACTGCGGAGCAGTTAAATGTAAAATATTTCAAATTACTGACTTTTTCACATTCAACTGCTCCGCAGTTATTGCCATTCTTTATAACCTTATCCCCTGATTTCATCAGGGGTTATTCATATTCAATCACTCCGTGATTTTCAACCCATTATTGGCATTACTAATCAACTTCATAAATTCCTCCTCAGTCATAATTTCTACTGTTTTCAAATCTTGTGCTTTTTTCAGTTTTGATCCTGCTTTTTCGCCAACGACTAAAACATTCAGATTTTTTGAAACACTCGAAGCAATAGTAGCACCCGCCGCCGCTGCTGCTTTCTCTGCCGAATCCCTTGTATATTGCATGAGCGAGCCTGTGAATAAAATAGATTTGCCAGCGAACACCCCCTCAGTATTGACGGGTGGTTTGCGGTCTTCATCCGTCGGAATCATGTTCACGCCAAGAGATTCCATGTCTTGAAGCAAGGCAATATTGTTTTCATTTTTAAAAAACTCCATCACTTTCTGCGCCACGATAGGACCTATTTCCTTGATAGAAGTAAATTTTGCTAAATCCCAATCCTTCAAATCCAAGACATTTTCTAACTCAGCAGCAATCAATTTAGCCGCTTTTTTTCCCAAATGATGAATGCTGAGGCTGTGCAAAAGCCGTTGAATAGGGTTCTTTTTGGCTTTTTCAATAGCTTTTTCAAGGTTATCAGCTGATTTTTTACCAAAACCTTCCAATTTTGAAACTGCTTCATAATCCAAGCGATATAAATCGGCAATACTTTTAATCCAACCCAATTGTACAAATCGCTCAATCGTCGCCTTGCTCAAACCCTCAATATCCATCGCATCTTTGGAGGTATGAAAAACGAATTTCTGATAATCCTGTCGCCCGCATGTACAGGTCGGGCAACGCCAAGCTGCTTCGCCTTCCTCTCGCACAAGCCGCACCGAATGAGTGGTATCGAAAGGGCATAATTCAGGATACTTAATAGGCTTTTCAGAGCCGTCTCTCAATTCTGCCATCGATTTGACGATGTAAGGAATCACATCGCCCGCCCGTTCTACTAAGACAGTGTCGCCGATGCGAATATCTTTTGTATTAATAAAATCTTCATTGTGCATGGAAACGCTTGAAACCGTCACGCCTGCCAACTGAATAGGTTGTAATTTGGCAACAGGTGTAATCGCCCCCGTTTTACCCACTTGAAATTCAACACCGAGCAATTTTGAGGTAGCTTGTTTGGCTTTAAATTTAAAAGCGACCGCCCAACGCGGATGATGAGAGGTATAACCGCATTGAGATTGAATATCCAAACTATTCACTTTTACGACGATGCCATCTATTTCATATTCATAACTATCTCGTTTCTCTTGCCATTCATTACAAAAAGCGATGACTTCGGCTATATTTTTACAGACTTTCGTTTCATGCCCTGTTTTAGGCACTTTAAAACCCAACGTTCCTAAATATTCAATGCTTTCATGGTGCGAGTGAAAATTGCGGACAATCTGCACCCCCTCAGTATTTTCAGCATATCCGAGCTGATAAACGAAGGCTTCGATGCCGCGCGCCTTCGTATCTTTAGCATCCTTTGTTCTCAAACCACCTGTGGCGGCATTGCGTGGATTAGCGAAGAGTGTCAAGCCTTCTTCTTCGCGTTGTTGATTGATTTTTTCAAAAATATCCTTGCGAATCAAGGCTTCCCCCCTCAGTTCTACCTTCTTAATGTTCTTTTTTGAAAAGGCTGCTCGCAGCGGAATGGAGCGCATAACCTTCGCATTATGCGTCATTTCTTCACCGATGACACCATTCCCACGCGTTGAAGCTTGTACCAAAACATCATTTTCATACACCAAAGCAATCGTGCCACCATCGAATTTAGGTTCAACGCAATATTCCACATCGGCCTCAATGGGCATATCTGCTAATTTTTTCACTTGCTCATCAAAATCATTCAAATCCTCCGCATTATAGGAGTTTTCAAGCGAGAGCATAGGCGTGAGATGCGGCACAGTCTTCACATTTTCAGCTATATCGCTACCCACGCGCATCGTGGGCGAATCGGGCGTGATGAGATTGGGGTATAAATCCTCCAAATGTTCGAGTTTTTTATAGAGCATATCATACTCAAAATCCGAAATTTGAGGGTCGTCCATGACATAATATCGCCACTCATTGAAGCGGAGAACGGCTTGCAAATCGGCAACAGTGGCAGCGGCTTTCAAAGCTTCGACCCCCTCAGTATTTTCAGTCAAAAGCTGTTTAGAGCGGTCGTGTAAGTAGCGTTGTTCTTCTTTAGAGTACATGGTGTTGAATTATTTTACAACATTTGGAAAGTTTTTAACTTTCCAAATGTTTGATAATCAATAATTTATAAAAATACAGTTACCTTTTTTCTTTAAAAAAACTTTTAATCAAATCGCCGCAATCATCTTGCATGATGCCCAATTCGAGTTTGGTTTTAGGGTGTAAAAGTTCTTTTCCGAACCGCATAAATCCTCGTTTATCATCACTGGCGGCATATACCAATCTCCCCAATTGTGCCCAAGCCAACGCACCCGCACACATGACACAAGGCTCAAGCGTCACATATAAAGTACATTCATCAAGGTATTTACTGCCCAGATAATCGGCAGCGGCGGTGAGTGCCACGATTTCAGCATGAGCGGTCACATCGTTGAGCCGTTCTGTCTGATTGTGCGCTCGGGCGATAACGCGATTGTCGCATACAACGACTGCACCGACCGGTATTTCGCCTTCTTCATAAGCCTTGTGCGCTTCCGCGAGGGCTTGTTTCATAAAAAAATCATCTGATAAGGAGGATTGCATAGGAATGATAAATGATAAATGATAAATGATAAATGATGAATTTTTTTCTTAGGAATACTTTTAGGAATAATTCATTAATTATCAGACTTGTTGTGATGGGAACGCGGATGACGAGGACTGAGCGGATTATCGCGGATTATTTAGAATTAAAAGGATAAAATTTGTG
Source organism: Saprospiraceae bacterium (assembly GCA_043744275.1). Lineage (GTDB taxonomy): Bacteria > Bacteroidota > Bacteroidia > Chitinophagales > Saprospiraceae > JAAFJT01. The sequence continues at coordinate 2,721 of JAYTUY010000263.1, read as the reverse complement.
AAAATCAGCTTCATCCGTGTCATCCATGTTCCCATCTCACATACATCCAACAAGTTTATTTATTACTGAAAAAACAACTTTATAAACAAATAGGTGATACTTTTGTTTTTCAAATAAAATGTTTTAAAAGTATTATTTTTTCCTTTCCGTCACAAAATAAACCAATTGCTCTAAGGATGTTCTGACTTCTGATTCGGGGAACCCCCTCAGTATATCGAAGGCTTCTTGCCGATATGCCATCATCACTTCTTCGGCGTATTTTAATCCACCACTTTCACGGACAAAATCAATCACTTCGGCTACTTTTTCAGGCACTTCGTTGTAGCGTTTCACATTGTTGATGATGCGGCTGCGGTCTGCTTTTGAAGCATTATTGAGGGCATAAATAAGGGGCAATGTCATTTTCTTTTCTTTTATATCAATGCCCAAAGGTTTGCCCACATCATCAGTACCGAAATCAAACAAATCATCTTTAATTTGAAAGGCGATGCCTATTTTTTCTCCAAAAAGGCGCATTTTCTCTACGATTTCTTCATCTTTTGTCGTAGAAGAGGCACCGACGGCACAGGCTGCTGCAATGAGCGAAGCCGTTTTTTGACGAATAATATCGTAATAAATGGCTTCCTTGATGTCCAAACGGCGGGCTTTTTCTATTTGAAGGAGTTCGCCCTCGCTGATTTCTTTGAAGGCATTCGATACGATTTCGAGAATCTTAAATGCCCCATTTTTAAGGGCTAATTGCAGCCCTTGAGTGAGCAGATAATCGCCGACGAGCACCGCAATTTTATTTTTCCACAAAGCATTGACGCTAAAAAAACCGCGCCTTTCGTAGCTATCATCCACCACATCGTCATGCACGAGCGAGGCAGTATGCAATAATTCGACGAGGGAAGCGGCGACAAAACTGGCAGGGTTAATCTCGCCACACAATTTAGCACTCAAAAAAACGAACATCGGGCGCACTTGCTTACCTTTTCGCTGCACAATATAATACATGATTTTATCGAGCAGGGCTACATGGCTGCGCATAGATTCCCGAAAGTGTTTCTCAAATTCGTCTAACTCCGCATCAATTGGCTTTTTTATATCGTCTAACTTCATTGTTTTTGGATAAGAGACACTGGTTTTCATACTATTTTATAAAGGAAAATGCCTATAAATTTGGCTGCAAGTTAGAGAGATTTTAGATAGAATTTTTAAAACTGATTATTTTAACCGAAAAATGCTTCTTATTAGTCGAGTTTATAAATGTATAACAAATAGAAGGTATAATATTGAATTTTTAAAAATTAAAAAATTGAACACCCCTCAGTTAATTTATGTGTCAACCAGTTGTTTTAAGTGTTCAGAACTCCTGCGTAGTTGTTTCAAGTCTTTAGCGGAGCGGTGACTTGGAACAGAACTTCCAAAGCTGTACAAAAGTGAGTAGCAAAAGGTATAAACTACTGAGGGGGTGCCAGTACATTGAAGAGAATGAAAGAATGAAAAGAGTGGTTATAGTGTGCAAGTCACCGCTTCGCTAAAGACTTGCACGAACTTGTGTTTTTTTTTAAGAAGACTTAGGAAGAACGGCAAAGGGGGGTAAGCAAAAGCAATGTACTTACTGAAAATAACAATGTTTTGTCTGGCAAGTTAAATTGGGGAGGTAAACAAAATTTTAAGGTTACACAAATAAGATCAGTTGAATAAAAAAATAAAAATGAATAAATTAATTATTATACTCTATTCAGTATCTATCATCTATTCTTGCGAAATGAATAATCAAAAAATTAAAAATCCGACAACTTCTGTAAATAATGACCAAGTTGAAGAAAAAAAATTAGAGATTATTAATCCACTAATTGCAAAAGCAAGAATAATAGAGCTACCTTCTACTTATAATCAGATAAGTGATTATAAACCTTACTATTTAAATAAAAGTGATATTGACTTTATAGAAAACACTATATTTAAAGTAAAATCTCCAAAAAGTGATGCTAATTATGCCTTACTTGGGAAATTTAAATTTTCTCAAATTGAAGATTTTGATTTTATTTTGGTGAGTAAGTCTTCAAAAAACGCTGGACTTATATATGAAATATATCTTCTATCTTTTAATAAAAAAGGTATTTTGAATGATACTTTATTTTTAGGGAAAGAAGATAGTGATTTTGGATTTAACTATTCAATTTTTTCTAATAGAATAATTTTACAAATTAATGCCAATTTATTAAGTAAAATAAACAATGATAACGAAATACTCGCAACACTAGAAAAAAGGAAATATAAAGTCAATGAAAAAGGTCTTTTCGAAGTAATAGAAAGTATAAAACCATATAATACTATGATAAAAGACGACGGAAATTTTTTAATTTTAGAATATTAACTTCTTAGATGCCTTTTTCTTAGTTGTTTCAAACCGTTCTGCCCAAGTCTTCGGCATGCCAATATTAAATAAAAGCTGGAGTTCGTGCAAGTGTTTAGCGGAGCGGTCACTTGCACATTCTGCCAACGAAACTTATAATTCTAAACTTGAAAGTATATAAAAATATGATGCCTTTGGCTTCATCAAGCTGAAAGCATGACTGAGGGGCAAAAAACCACCCCCTTGATGCCTTTGGCTTCATCAAGCTGGAAGCATGACAGTAAAAATCACTAAAAAAATAAAAAAGCATGAAAAAATACCTAACCACCGCCTTGATAATGCTCACGATAGCCACCACCACCTACGCCCAAACCGAA
>JAYTUY010000262.1:0-3651 GCA_043744275.1 Saprospiraceae bacterium | reverse complement strand
GTTCTAAATTTTACAGTTATTTCAATGAACTAAGTTAAGGCGGTTTCAACTTTATGTCCGTATAGTAGTACATAACTTTATGTCGCACCACAAATTTTAAAAATTTAGTAAATCTTTGGTATAAAATGCCCCCCCTCAGTATTTCAACGTTTTAAAGGTCTATTGTCTAATATCTCAATATCTAACATCTCATTTAAAAAGGTAAACCTAAAGCGAAATTAGTATTAAAATTCCCCCATTTGAAACTTGTAAGACCAATCCATCGGCTTTGATTGTTTTCAAGAGCATAGGGTGTGTGCAATTTATAGCCGAAGTCAAGGCGAATAACGGCATATGATACATCTAAACGCATCCCCACACCTGTACCAATCGCTAATTCCTTAAACCATGTGTTAGAAAATTTAGCACCAGCGAACGATTCTTTTATATCCCAAATATTGCCGGCATCTAAAAATATGGCACTTTCAAGTCGCCAAATCAAAGGGAATCGAAATTCTGAATTGAACTCTAATTTCATATCTCCTGCTTGAAAAGGTACACCTTTAAATGATATATCTCTGTAAGTTCCAGGACCTATACCTCGTATGGGCCAAGCTCGAATACTATTTGGACCTCCTACATAAAAAAGTCGAGAGTAAGGCGTATTGATGCTATCGTTTAAAGGAACTGAAACGCCTACTGCCAAACGAGCTGCATAAAACCGTTTAGAGCTAAACTGCCTTGTATAACGCAAATCCACCTCGCCGCGTAAAAAACGTGAGAAATCCACTGTTTGATTCACTTTGAATGGCGTTTTACGGCTGATTAATTTTTCAACCAACAATATTTCCGAACCTGACTGCTCAATGCTACCACTCAATTGTCGGCGTACACCCAACACATTTTGTTTTTCATTGTACTCATAAGTGAATGATCTAAATGCCAATCCTGTTAAAAGCTGACTTTCAAAACTTTTAGCCGTGCGGGTAGATATAGTAGATATGCTTTTTAAAAACTCTTCTCTTAAATCATTTAAATTAAGCTCTACGCCTGTTGGGCTAACAGCATAGCGTTCTATTCCATTAGTTTTTTTTAGAACATATTTAAAACCTAAATTAAACTGTTGCAAGCGATATTGATTCAATCCTCTTCTATCAGAATTATAGTAGCCTGTATTAAAATCAGTGCTACCATTTTTAATCATATCATTTAAGAAATTGGTTTTGATGATGCCTACTTTATTCAACAACTTCCACGAGTTGGTTAATCTGACGAATTTAGGTACAGATAAATTATTATCAAACCTGAAATCTGATGATAAACCATTATTGGCTGCTGCACCGCCCGATAATCCGAAATCTACACCACCTGAAATAATGGAATTGAATCGCTCTGCACCATTGAACAAGTTTTTATTTTCATAATTTAAATCGAAAGCCAAACCAAAACGACCTAAATTGGAAACAGCACCCGTTGCCGAGTTTTTAGTAGAAGTAATATTGGAGTAATTCAATTCTAAACCCGATTCAAAACTCATTTTCTCATTTGGCGTGAGATATATTTTATAGGTAATGAGCGTGGAATCGCAATCTTCAACATTGGGTCTAATGTTCACAAATTTATAAACCCCTAAATTGGTCAACTGTCGAATAGCATCGTCAATATCTGTTTTATTGTAAAGACTCCCCGGTCGCAGAGGAATGGATTTGACCAAAGGATTAGGGCTAATGCCTAAATTGCCATCGTAAGTGAAGAAAATTTTACCATCCACAATCGTGTCTTTGGCTATTGTTTCGCCCAATAATGCATTATAATTGGGGTAAATAATGACATCGGCTGTATAAAATTTTTGGTGCGTATCTTTTTCAGCAGGCAACTGAATGGTCAATGAAATATTCACCTTTCTATTACCATTTTTATCCAAACCTGTATCAATGGTATCGGCTACAATTTGAGAAATATAGTTGGGCGTGAATCGGGCATAACCTATATTATTAAGCTCATTCGTGATACGCGTACGCTCCTGTTCGTAGAGCGAAGAACTGAGGGGTACGCCCGCTTTTAGAAAACTTTTGTCAGCCATATCATTCAGAAAATAGAGGATTGCTGTGTCTCTACAAATAAATCGAATAGTGTCTAAAACATACAATTTACCCGCGTCGATATGATAAGAAACATAGGCAAAGCCTTTATCTTTGTTGCGAAAATCTTTATCGTAAGTGACGGTAGGGTAGAGATAGCCTTTGTTTTTAAGGTATTGTTTCATATTTTGAACCGTCAATTCCGATTGCCGTTCATCAAATAAAGCGGGCTTTGTAGAAAAGTTTTTATATTGCCATTCTTTAAACCGAGAAGGGCTGGTATCTTTCAATCCTTCAAAATAATACCAAGCACCTGATTTCCTTTTGGAGAAAAATAAATCAGGTAATTCCTTTTGTTTGTAGAGCGTTGTTAATTCGGCTTCGAGGGCTTTTTGATACTTTTTATTGTTGACATTCTTTAGATTAATCTGATTTTTATAAACAATGTACTGGTCTTTTTCCAAATATTTTGTCACATTGCAAGAGGTTAAGAGGCTCAAAAGCAGTAAAATACTGAGGGGGTGCTTTAGCATTAAACATTTATACAACCACTCCGAGGTAATACAAATATTTAAATTAAACGAGCTATTTTTTATATTAAAAAGCGTTGGTAAAAATTTCATTCGATGAATTATATACTGTCTAAACAGAAAATTAAATACATACAGTCTTTAAAGATTAAGAAGTATCGTCAAATGTACGCCAATTTTATTGTTGAAGGCGACAAAATGGCAATCGAGCTTTTGAACGACAAAAATATAGAAATCGAAAACATTATTGCACTCTCAACGTGGATTAATGATAATCAAAATATATTAAAACCCCATCTTAATAAAATTTTAACCGCTACTGAAGCGGATTTAAAACAAATATCTAACCTCTCAACACCCAATAAAGTTTTCATTATTGCCAAACAACCCACCTTCAAAGTTTTTGACAAAGACTCAAAACAAAAAATTTTAATTGAAAATAGCTTCTCCCTCTACCTCGATGGCATTCAAGACCCAGGCAATATGGGCACTATCATGCGCATAGCCGATTGGTTTTCAATACCTTATATATTTTGTTCTGAAACAAGTGTCGATATTTGGAATCCGAAAGTGGTGCAAGCGAGCATGGGCGCATTCCTCCGTGTGAAGGCTTTTGAAGTGAATTTTCAAGACATCAAAACCAACTTCCCCAACTTGCCCATTTTCGCTACCATACTGAGGGGGGATAATATTTTTAAAATGAATGCCCCAAGCAAAGGCATCATCGTCATCGGCAACGAAGGCAGCGGCATTTCTGAATCCATTTTGAATCAGACGAATTATAAAATTTCAATCCCTGGCGGTGGTGGTGCGGAGTCGCTCAATGCGGCTGTGGCTACAGGGATTGTATGTGCGGTTTTGTGCCATAAATAGTCTGATTGCAATAGGAACGCGGATGACACGGATGACGCTGATGAGCGCGGATTTTATTTATCTAATATATAAATCATTCAATAACAATCTATTAACTTGACTTTGTTAAATTAGGAATAAATTAAATATTGGTAATTCAAGATGAATTTAATTTATGTTTAGATTGAGTTGCTTTAGCCCTTTTAAAT
>JAYTUY010000261.1:0-12897 GCA_043744275.1 Saprospiraceae bacterium | reverse complement strand
GTATCTTTACCAAATTAAAAGGCTTTAACCCTTTTCATAGATTAAAGCCGCAAATATAGTGAAAATTAACCATTGTACCACAAAGTAGATAATTCCGTACTAATTTACCTAAAAACGCAACATTCACATATTTTAAAAAAATAGGCAAATGAGAACGTGAGATAACTGATTGATAATCAATTTCTAAAAACAAACAAAGTTCCTTTTGCTTCTTTTCCATTGACCGATGAATAGCCGACAAATTGCCATCTTTCCCTCGTAAAAGTGCGAATATCAGACCGCACAATACAAGACTCATATTGTGAAACTTGCCTCTATTATCGCGTAAATCTAAGGCTGCATTAGATTGTAATGCTAAATAAAAACTGTTACTTTGCACTGTATCGTGGGCTAATTCTTTCATCTTAATTAAGTTTTGGTACACAAAATTAAGATTTTAGCTCACGATTTTTTTTATAAGAAAGCCCTACTTGCGTTATGCGTTAATATATGATTTATACCTTCAGACAATAAGGTAGCGGCAATATTAAAATCAAAGACATCTTTAGACGTCGTTATTTGAGGCAGTAAAGACAACCAGTTGCTTAAAACATCAGATTTTTCTCCTATTACACTGAAATCACGTTGAAAAGTGGCTATATTATTCAGCACAGTAATGATTGTCGAATCCATTGGAGCTTATGATATTGGGCATTACGCAAAGTAACCGCCGCATATTCTCTAACGATTTGAGTACTAATCATTAACACATTACCATTAGAAGCCAATTCATTAATCCTTGCAATAGCCTGTTCTCCAAAAGTATCCGCAGGATTATTGGCGTAAAATAGGATATTGGTATCTACAAAAATTTTGGTATTAGAGACGGTCTTCATAAAGGTTATCACGTTGAATGATATAGTGACTTACAGGTATGGCTAATGGCTGTAGGTCTGCCAATAGCTTAGGAGGATTAGATTTAGGCTTAGTTTTTTGTTGAATTTCCTTTTGTTGTTTACTCATTAGAAATTCAATAAAAAGTTTAAGCTCATCTAAATGTCGATTATTGAGCAACTCTATTTGTTGACTGATTTGAGCCGTATTTATTTTCATTGTACTATCAATTTATTGCAATGATAATTATTTTCAAGTTTGAATGCCAACACAACGTGTAAACTTTCATCGGAAATAATCATTAAGCGGCTACTTCATAGGTGATTTCATCGGCTATTTTATCGGCAGCATAGGCAAATGCTGCCCGAACTTGCGTGATGGTCAAGTGTGGATACATTTCCAAAATATCCTCTACGGTAAATCCTTCGGATAGTTTGCGCATCAATAATTCAACGGTAATGCGTGTACCTTTGATAACAGGCTTACCAAGCATAACGGCAGGATTTCTTTCAATGAGTACGTGGTGCATAATCTATTTTTTTACAAAAATATGCTTTTTTCATGAAAAAGACAAGGAAATACTGAAGGGATGCATCTATGGCTAAACCATTTAGATTGACAACATTTGATAATCTTTTGAAAAAATAAGCGTTATGCAGCAACGGCGATACCCCTCAGTATCGCCGTTGTTTTTTTATGGAATAAGGGATATTTTAGTTGTTCTTTGTCACGAGGAACATCTATTTTAATATATTTACATCAAATTTTGACTTCTGCTTTTATTTAAAAACAACTATGAAAAAACATAACCTCCACATTTTTGAAACCTTATCTCATTCAGATTTTTTAAAGGATACCGATAAGGCATCCTCTCTTTTCAAAGATTTTATGAAATTCCCGAATTCGCTTGGCTTCGATAAAAAATCGGGTGGATTCCTTGTTTTACATAGACAACACGCTCCGTCGGCTTTTTCAGAGGAAATACCTGTCTGTATCATATTGAAAAAGTTAGGTTATCGTGTAATTTTGCTTCAAGAACTACCCCATCTGAAATCTGTAGATGTACAAATTAATGAGGACTTATTTGAGATAAAACAGCTATCACATGCCAAAAATATAAAGAATGCGATTGTCAATCATTTTCGGTTAGCTTATAAAAAAGCTGATAAATTGCTAATACACATCAATCAAACTATCAGTAATGAACAATTACGCGGTGCTTTATATGCCGCAGTGAAAATATATACTTCAATAAAAGTAATTTGGATTGTAAAAGGGGAACAGTTTTTTCAACTTGAGAGACAAGTAATTCTCATAGGTAAGTATCAATTTATAGATAAAAATTAAGGAGAACTGCCTTTCGACAATTCTCCTTACGTGGTTAGCGAACCTCAGCTCGCTCACTGCAAAGATACTATAATTCTTTCTATTGAGCCAATTTTTTTTATTTTGAAAATGAAAAACAAAAAATATGCTTTATGCAGCAACGGCGATACCCCTCAGTATCGCCGTTGTTTTTTTATGGGATTTGCTTTATAAAGTTGTAATCCGTACCTTTTTTGCATTTATTGTAATAAATATTTACCGTGTTTAGGATAATATTTAGCAATAACTTGTCGCAAAGTTTGTCTTATAAGTTGATGCAAACATTCATCGGAAATAATCATTAAGCGGCTACTTCATAGGTGATTTCATCAGCTATTTTATCGGCAGCATAGGCGAATGCTGCCCGAACTTGCGTGATGGTCAAGTGCGGATACATGTCCAAAATATCCTCTACAGTAAACCCTTCGGATAGTTTTCGCATCAATAATTCAACGGTAATGCGTGTCCCTTTAATAACAGGCTTACCGAGCATAACGGCAGGATTTCTTTCAATGAGTGCGTGGTGCATGAGCTATTTTTTCTACAAAAATATGCTTTTTTCATGAAGAAGACAAAGAAATATGGTGCGTTTCGCTCCATCAAGCCAAAGGCATGACTGAGGGGGTGCATCTTTGGCTAAACCATTTAGATTTAGAACAAGCGATAATCTTTTGAAAAAATAGGCTTTATGCGGCAACGGCGATACCCCTCAGTATCGCCGTTGTTTTTTTGTGGAATTGGCATTTTGCAAATTGATTTCAAAAAAAATTGATATATAGGTGTTAAAAATTATCTACATAAATAATTTGTAATAATTAAAAAAATGTTTTTAGATTTGTGCTTAATAAGAAAAGTCTTATTGATTGAAACAGTAAATTTTTAAAATAATTATATTTTTTTTAAAATTAATTTTTTCATGAAAAAAAGTTTCACACAGAAAGCAATTGTAAAAATCGGTAAAAACGAAATTACAATTATTAACTATTCATCAAGTACTCTTATAGTAGTACTTTCGATAGTAGCGATAGTTGTAATTACTCCAATGGTACTTTTATTTTTACGAGCTTTTTGAACGCTTTAAGGGTTTTAGAATCCTATATTGTGAAATTAGCTACAAAACTTCAACTTATGTTTGAAGTTAATTATGAAAATAAACACTTTTTTGGGTAGAGTGATTTTGAGAAAAAGTTAAAAAAAATGTTTATTTGAGATGAGCGATTGGAGATGTGGTCAAGTATGACTATTACAAAGGACTTAGAAGGCGTAACTGATTGTAATTCAGTTACGCCATTTTTTTTCCTTTTAAAAAACAATTAAATTGTTTTAAGTTGAGTGATTTTTCATTTTGTTTATAGCATCTTCATCTCCTAAATCTGCTGCTTTTTGCCAATCTTTTTTAGCATTTTCTAACTCATTCAATTCTTCATAAGCTAATCCTCTATTCCAAAAATAAATTCCACTGTTAAGGTTTAATTCAATAGCTTTATTATAATCTAATATAGCTCCCGTATAATCTTCAAGTTCGGCTTTTGCATTACCCTGATTACAATAAATATCAGAATCATTAGGGTTCACCTCAATAGCTTTAGAATAATCTTCGATAGCTCCTTCATAATCTTCAAGTGCATATTTAGCATCACCTCTTTCATTATAAGCATTTGCATAGTTTGGATCTAATTGTAGCACTTGGGTAAAATCCATAATTGCATCTTCATACTTTTTAAGTAAGTATTTTACAAGACCTCGATTATAGAAAGCATCAGCATAATCAGAGTGTATTTCAATTGCTTTATCATAATCTAATATGGCTCCTTCATAATCGTTTAATTCGTCTTTTACAATACCACGATTATAATAAGCATGAGCATAATTAGGGTTTATCTCAATTACTTTGTCATAATTCAATATGGCTTCTTCATAATCTTCAAGTGCATATTTAGCATCACCTCTTTTATTATAAGCATTTGTATAGTTTGGATTTGATTGTATCGCCTGGGTAAAATCAATAATTGCATCTTCATAATTTTTAAGTAAATATTTTGCAAGACCTCGATTATAGAAAGCATCAGCATAATTAGGGTTTATTTCAATTGCTTTATCATAATCTAATATGGCTCCTTCATAATCTTTAAAGTTGTATTTTACATTACCGCGATTATAGTACATATCGGTATCATCATCCCAATATTCTACGCCTCTTTTATCAATATATCCTTTATTTTCATTTATTTCGACTAATGCCAATCCTTGATAAAAATCTTCAGCGGCTTGATAATAGCAGGGAATAACTTGTTTACCATATTTATCAACAAAACCGATTTTGCAATCTTTTTTAACAATTATAAGGTTCTCTTTAATTTCAAAAGAAATAATTTCATCATAAATACATTCGATAACTTCTTGTCCTGCCTCATTGATGAAACCGTATTTTTCATTTTTCTTAACTTTTATTAAGTCTACATCAAAGTATTGAATTTCATCATAAGCGATGGGAATAACTTCTTGACCTAATTTGTTAATAAAACCCCATTTAGAATTTTTACATACTAATGCTAAATCACTTTCAAAATCTTCCCCATAATCATAGATACATGGTATAATTATTTGTCCTTCACTGTCAATATATCCATATTTATTGTTTTTTATATGTAAATACAAATTGTAGAAACCTTTGCTTTCGATATTATTTAATTCGATTTTTGTTGCTTCAGATTTATCGTCACCATTGTCTTTAATTGTGTGTTGAATATGTTGATATGTATTATAAATAAATGGCAGTAATTCTTTTCCGTCTTTGTCTATACATCCCCATTTAGAATTAAGTTGAACACAAGCCTTTTCATCAACGAAACTATAAGCATTTTCATACACAGAAGGTATAATTTCATTACCCATTTGATTAATAAAACCCCATTTATTATTCAATTTCACACGTGCTAAACCATTTTTAAAACTATAGATCTCTTTGTAGATAAAGGGTATAATTTCTTTCCCTGTAATATCAATGAACCCCCATTTTTTATTCACTTCTACACCAGCTAAACCTTCGCTAAATCTATATGCATTTCCATAAATACACGGTATAACTTCTTCTCCCAATTCATTAATGTAACCATTTTCATTAATGTTTTTTTTACCAATAACAGCTAAGCCTTCACTAAAAACACCAATAAAATCAAAAGTCAAAAATCGGTTTCTAATTTTCACTAATTTTTTTGATGATTCATAATAACTCATTCCATTAAAACTACCATAATCACTTTCACAATCATAATAATACTTTGTTACATTTGCTCGATTATTTTCGAATCGAGTAACTTTATCATAAACACACTCAATCACAATCTTCTTATTTCTATCACAAAATCCCCATTTATCCCCCTTCCGATAAGGAATAAGCTCAGGCAAGTCATCATTATACAAACTCAAAAGCCTATCTGTCAAAGCAATTTGTTGAGAAACTCTATTAACAAGCTGCTGTTGCTCTACAGGTATCAAAGCCATTTTATCATCCATAATTGTATATTTTTAAGCGTTTTCTAATGCGTTAAGTTGTTCTTCTAATTGTTTTTTAGTCTTTTCAAAATAGTTATCCCAATCTTTTAAAGTTGAAACAGTCGCATACGTTTCAGATTGTTTCAAATTCTCCAAATTAGCCAAAAGTGATTGTACACGCCTTTGCAATTGCGCCAAAAGGGTTTTGAGTTGCATTTTTTCAGTTATTTGTTCGGAGCGAGACCTAAAAGACTGCCCTTGTTCTAACTGCTCCAATAGACGGCGGACGATCGCCAAATCGTTTTGCTCGTAGGCATCGCGTAAGGCTTGGAACATTTCAGCCGCTTGTGCTTGCTGTGCTTCGGCAACTTTATCGGGATGACAGAGATTAGCCGCTTTTCGGAATTTTTGTTTTAGTTCCAGTTGCTCTTCGGGCGTGATATCAGCGAGTTTTTTCTTATCGGTTTTTTCATATTCGGTGTTGTAGTCCGAGTAATCTTTTTCGGCTTCTTCATATTCGGTTTGTTTTTCAGGGTCATTTTTCAATTTTTCTTTACGCAATATCAAAATGCGTTTAATAATGCTGCCTAATTCACGATGGTGTCGAATACTAAAATCTTGCAATAGTTTTTCAATATCGCTGATTTCATTGGTCATAGCCGCCAATTGGGTTTCCAAAACCTTGATTTCTAATTTCAAAGCCCCAATTTCAGTGTCAACATAAATCGTCAATTGTTGATACCGCTTGATAAAATCGCTGATAGCAACCACGGCTATTGTAAAACGCTGTTGTTGTAAATGAGTGAGAATAGACTGCACTTCATTAGGCAAAATAAGGCGTTGTAGCTTCTGATACTGAGGGGGTAGATCGTCGGTGTCTTCAAGTTCAATAAGTTTTTTAATGAGTTCAAGGCGTTTGATAATTTGCGTCATATCGGGCGCAAAATCCTGTTGTTGCTTTTCATTAAAATGCTTTTCAAGGATTCGATTAAACTCTTGACAAAATTGCAAAGCAAATAATTGGTCGCCCGTAGTGACGGTAATATTTTCTAAATTGTCTCGATGTGCCTTGTAAGTCCAATTATAAGAACCCGTAATAACAACACTTTGGTCAATGACACAAAATTTATTGTGCATCAGCGTTTCACTTAACCGATACATTTTACCCCCAAAGCCTTGTAAATTAGTGAATTGAATACCATCAGGACGATTATTGATGTCATCATCAAAGAGCAGCAGCCGAACCGTCACGCCTTTACGTGCCTGTGAGCAAAGCGTTTCAAACAGTTCTCTATCAGTGAACCAAGCCACTGCCACGTCAATGGTTTTAGTTGCTTGTTTTAAGTATTGGTCAATGACCGAACGGATATTATCAAAATAAGCTTGCGTCTCCACGTTTTTTTAAGTTTATTGAAACGCAAATATAAAATTTATATTCAATAAAATATTTAATCGTAAAAGGCTAAGAACAAGCATTTTACTGAGGGGGTGTTTCAGTTTTTAGAAAAAGTGTTTATATTTGTAAAAAATGTTAAAAATGATTGCCACTGCTATCAACCAGCCCTTTAGCAATATCCAATTAGAGTTATTGAAGCTCTATTCAAGAAATGTATCAGAAAATGATTTGGTGCAAATCAAGCTCCTCCTTGCTCACTATTTTGCTGAAAAAGCAATGGATGAAGCAGACCGTATTTGGGAGGAAAAAGGCTATACTGCTGAGAAAATCCTTGAAACCCACCGCCGTACACCTTATCCTAAAAAAAATAAGTGAGATACGTCATTGATACAAATGTTTTATTAGCTGCTTTTTCACGCAAATCTCCTTGTCATTGGATTTGGAAAAGCCTATTGGCTCAAGAGTTCACGCTTTGTGTCACAACTGATATTTTAGATGAATATGCAGAACAATTTGAATGGTTTTATAGTGTAGAAACGGCTGTTTTTGCTATGCAAACTATCGAAAACTTGCCCAATGTTGCATTTATCACTGCTTTTTATAGGTGGCAACTTATAGTAGCCGACCCCGATGATGATAAATTTGTTGATTGTGCGGTAGCTGCTAATACTCAGTTTGTTGTGTCTGAGGATAAACATTTCAAGGTTTTAAGAAAAATTAAATTCCCTAAAATTGAAGTGCTGAAAATAGAAGATTTCAAAAAACAATTAAATATCACATCTTAAGATTAAAAAAAGAGAGTGTCTCAAAAGTTACTGATTACCTTAACAACATTTTGAGACAATCTCTTTTTTTAAATATATCACCCCTCCAACTCTACAATCAAATCATCTTGCGCCACCAAAGTCTTTTCCGACAAATGTACCTTCTTAACTTTACCTGCCATCGGCGACGTAATCGTGGATTCCATTTTCATGGCTTCGATGATGAACAACGGTGAATTGACAGCGACCACATCGCCTTCTTTTACAAGGATGCGGCTGATACTGCCTTGTAGCGGTGCACCAATATCGAATTTGGTTGTGATTTTTTTATGAACAGCTATTTTAGTCTCCACTTTTTTATCCTTCACAGTAATGGAACGAGTCTGACCGTTGAGGCGGAAAAAGACTGTGCGTTCTCCAGCAGTATTCGGTTCTGTCACGTTGAGGAATTGCACAAGGATGCTTTTTCCTTTGTCAATCTCTACCAATATCTCTTCGTTATGCTCCAATCCGTAGAAAAAAGCAGGCGTTGAGAGATTGCGAACGGCTCCAAATTCTTCATAATGGTGATAAAAATCTTCATACACCTTGGGATACAATTGCCATGAAAGGAAATCCAATTCATGCACATATTCGCCAAATTTTTGCTTGAAATAGGCAAATTCTTTTTCAAAATCTATCGGCGCCAAGTATTCATTCGGGTTTTTATCATTGGATTTTTCACCTTTCAATATCAAATTTTGGATAGCCGAAGGGAAACCACCCGGATTCAAACCCAAATCACCTCTCATCATTTCTTTCACACTTTCAGGGAAAGCCAAAGTACCCCCCCTCAGTATCACGTCCTCTTTTGTCAGATTATTAGAGGTCATAAACAAAGCCATATCGCCCACGACTTTAGATGATGGCGTCACTTTCACGATATCGCCGAACATCTCATTCACAATATGGTAATTGTCTTTCACCGTTTCAAATTGGGCTTCCAAACCTAAGCTGCGGGCTTGCGGACGCAAATTGGAATACTGACCGCCCGGAATTTCATGGTCATAAACCTCTGCTGTGCCTGCTTTCAATTCACTTTCAAACGGGTAATAATAATCGCGGACATCTTCCCAATAATTAGAAAAATGGTTCAAAGAGTGCAAATCAATGGGATTTTCACGCTCATGCCCTTGCATCATCGCCACTATAGAGTTAAAATTGGGTTGCGAAGTCAAACCCGATACGCTCGCCATAGCCACATCAATCACATCAACACCTGCTTCAATCGCCTTCAAATATGTAGCTGGTTGAATGCTCGATGTGTCGTGCGTATGCAAGTGAATGGGGATGGAAATATGATTTTTTAATTCATTGATTAAAGTTTCAGCAGCAAAAGGTTTTAAAAGACCTGCCATATCTTTGATGCCCAAAATATGCGAGCCTTCACCCTCCAAGCGTTTTGCCATCTCGATATAATAGGCGAGGTTGTATTTTCGAGTTTTATCCAAAATGTTGCCCGTGTAGCAAATACAGGCTTCGGCAATGCTGCCCGTCCGCTCACGAACTGTTTTGAGAGCCGTAAGCATAGATTCAACATTGTTAAAAGAATCGAAAATGCGGAATATATCAATACCATTTTCCGCTGCTTCTTCAACAAATTTTTCAATCAAATTATCAGGATATGCCTTGTAACCCACCCCATTTGAACCACGCAACAACATTTGAAACAACACATTCGGCATCAGACCCCTCAGTATTTCAAGCCTTTTCCAAGGACATTCCTTCAAAAAACGCAACGCCACGTCGAAAGTCGCACCACCCCACATTTCCATTGAAAATATTTGATGACCATGAGCTTGGGAATAGCTTTCTGCAATTTGCTTCATGTCATATGTACGCACACGGGTAGCCAAGAGCGATTGATGGGCATCGCGGAAAGTGGTATCAGTATAATGGATTTTCTTTTCAGCTTTGAGCCATTTAGCAAAGCCCTCTGCACCGAGTTCTTTGAGCTTGTCACGAGTGCCCTTTTCAACAGGTTTCGCAGGGTCAAAATGAGGAATATGCGGTTTTCTAAACAAATTGTTGCGCTTTTTATCAATAAAAGCGACATCAGGATTGCCATTGACGATGACATTGGCTAAATATTTCAGTACCTTAGTCCCTCTATCTTGACGGCGAGGCATTTTCAACAAATCAGGATTTTCGCCGATGAAATTGACGGTACATTGTCCTTTACGGAACTGTTCATTCCGCAAAAGATTTTCCATAAAGCCGATATTCGTTTTCACACCTCTAATCCTAAATTCCGCCAAAGCTCGCAACAAACGATCGGCTGCACCCCCAAAAGTGCGCCCCCAAGCCGTCACTTTGACGAGCATAGAATCAAAAAACGGTGAGATTTGAGCACCCGCATAAGCCGAGCCGCCATCCAAACGAATTCCGAAACCACCCGGCGAACGGTAAGCAATCAAAGTTCCATAATCTGGCTTAAAGTTATCTTCTGGGTCTTCGGTTGTGATGCGGCATTGAATCGCAAAACCTGAACATTCGATGTCGCTTTGTTGACCGATTCTCAAAGTTTTATGCGACAATTCGTAGCCCATCGAAATCAAAATCTGCGAGCGCACGATGTCAATGCCTGTAATTTCCTCCGTGATAGTATGTTCCACTTGCACACGTGGATTCACTTCAATAAAATAGATGTTTTCATCTTTATCTACTAAAAACTCCACTGTGCCAGCGCATGAATAATTGACATGGGCACATATTTTTAAGGCATATTCGTAGAGTTTATCCTTCGTTTTTTGATGTAAAGTAAGACTCGGGGCAATTTCAACCACCTTTTGAAAACGGCGTTGTACACTGCAATCGCGCTCATAAAGATGGACTAAATTGCCATATTTATCACCCAAAATCTGAACCTCAATATGCTTTGGATTGTCTATGAATTTCTCTAAAAATACAGTGCCGTTGCCAAATGCTTTCAGTGCTTCGCCTCTCGCTTCGTTGTATAAAGCAATAAAATTGCCTTCCTCCCGCACGACGCGCATACCTCGTCCGCCGCCGCCAGCAACCGCCTTGACCATCAAAGGAAAACCGACCCGACGGGCTTCTTCTAAAGCGACCCCCTCAGTATTAATGTCTTTTTGAGAGTCGGGAATCATCGGAACGCCTACCGCTTTGGCTACTTCTTTAGCCGCTACTTTATCGCCGAGGGCATCCATGACTTCAGGGTCAGGACCGATAAAAACAATGCCTTCCTCTTGACAACGCCTGACGAAATTGACATTTTCAGACAAAAAACCGTAGCCTGGGTGAATAGCATCCACGCCATTCGCCTTCGCCACGCGGACAATTTCTTCCACATCCAGATAGGGTTTCAGTGGCTCATCGTCCTTGCCAATTTGATAAGCCTCATCCGATTTGTAGCGGTGGAGGGAATAACGGTCTTCGTAAGTAAAAATGGAAACGGTGCGCAAACCCAATTCAGAAGCGGCACGCAGCACGCGGATAGCAATCTCGCCGCGATTCGCGACCATGAGTTTTTTAAAACGCTTGTGATGACTTTCGGGCATTTCTTATTTTCGTTTGACTATTAATTGGTGTGAAATATTTAAATTTGAAGCGCAAAATTATGCGTTTCTGAGGGAAATAGAGATTTTTTAAATTTTTATTAAATTTTTATTAAAAAATCTTTACAAAGCGAAAAAGAGAAGTTATCTTTGCATCGCTTTTGAAAAAAGGCTGCACTTGACCCATGGTGTAACGGTAGCACTGCAGATTTTGATTCTGCCTGTTAAGGTTCGAATCCTTATGGGTCAACGAGGGGTAAGAACGCTAGTACGGAGATTCGTCTTCTACTGGCGTTCAAATTTTTTATCAACCACGTTCCTAAAAAATGACGATGCCACTTATAAAGGCATCGTCATTTTTTATTTCTATAAGGGTTAACCCTTAATAAAAATGTCTATAATTGACATAGAACATTGCATTTTAAAATCCAATATCTTAAATTTGACGTAAATAGATGCGTTTTTGATTTTTATCAAAACATAACAGATAGAATAAAAAAAAGAAAGCTATGAATCTGCAACCCATTGAAAAACGCTCTGGCGTCACCAAAGAAGAATTTACTCAAAACTACCTCAAACCGAGCCGCCCGATTGTTTTTAAAGACCTCGCAGCCGATTGGCAAGCGACATCGAAATGGAGTTTTGATTATCTTAAACAACAACATGGCAGCCTCCAAGTGCCTGTTTTTGACAATAATTTTCATAAACCGGGCAAAGGATATATGCAGCCCACGAGTAAAATGCCGTTCGGTGATTACCTCGACCTCATTCAAGCAGGACCGACTGATTTGAGAATGTTTCTTTTCAATATTTTTCAACACATTCCCGAACTCCTCAATGACGTACAAACACCGACCATTATGAAAGGTTTTGTGAAAGAATATCCCTTTATGTTTTTTGGTGGGCAAGGCAGTTTTACGCCGATGCACTACGATATTGACTGTTCATCGGTGTTTTTAACGCAGTTTTGGACGCGTAAACGGGTGGTGCTTTTCGCTCCTGATCAATCGCGTTACTTGTATCAATACCCTTTCACTGTGCAAAGTCCCGTCAATATTTTGAAACCTGATTACGACAAATTCCCTGCTTTTAAAAACGCCGTGGGTTACGAAACCATTTTAGAACATGGCGAAACGCTTTTCATGCCCAGCACTTATTGGCATTTTATTGAATACGTTGACGGCGGCTTTTCCCTCTCTCTTCGGGCGAACGATAGCTGGTCAACTCAACTCAGAGGTCTTTGGAATCTGACTCAACATTTCATCATTGACAAAGGCATGAATGCTACACTCGGTGAGAAATGGAAAAATTGGAAAGAAGGTTATGCCCACAGAAAAGCAATTTTAACTTAAAAGTTTACAAAATATACAAGTTTTTTAGGAACGCGGATGACACGGATTAAGCGGATTGGCGCAGATTTTTTAAAATTTAACTTAAAAAATCTGCG
>JAYTUY010000260.1:0-12956 GCA_043744275.1 Saprospiraceae bacterium | reverse complement strand
TTAGACGCTCAGTACCAACTCTTGAAAAGTAAGCACCTCTAAGCCGTTTGGTACGTCTGTCTCAATCAGTCCATACCGATAGGTCAAGTCCTAAAACTCTCTATCATCTTGAAAATAGCATTCTCTTTGTACCTTTGGTTGTCAGGTCAAAGACGTTCAGGACACACAATCTGTGAAAATCTGCTCAATCCGCGTCATCCGCGTTCCCATACAATTTTACCGCCTATTACTCTCCAAAAATAAAGTCAATTTATCCATCGCAGCCCCTAAAACCTCTACACTCGGCAAGAAGACAATACGGAAATGGTCTTTGGTGGGGTAATTGAAGCCGTTGCCAGCCACCACTAAAATATGGTGCTCTTCCAATAAACCCAATATGAACGCATCGTCGTCTTTAAACACAAATTGTTTCAAATCTATCTTCGGAAATAAATACATGGCGCCTTTAGGTCGCACGCATGTAACGCCTTCGATAGCGGTGAGTTTTTCATGGCACATTTCCATTTGCTTATAAAGCCTGCCTGTGGGTATCACCAAATCATGAATACTTTGATAGCCGCCCAAAGCTGTCTGAATGCCATATTGAGCGATGACATTGGCGCATAATCGCATACTCGCTAAAAATGTCAACCCCTCAGTATAAGACTTCGCTCGATGCTTTGCACCACTCAAAATCAACCAGCCACCTCGAAAACCAGCAGCCCGATAGTTTTTAGATAAACCGCCCATCGTGACCGCCAGCGTATTTTCTACCATCGGCGCAACTGAGTGATGAGTCGCTCCATCGTACAATATTTTATCATAAATTTCATCTGAAAACAATATTAAACCGTTAGATTCTGCTATTTTAACAATGCCTTCTACGATTTCACGGTCATAAACCGCTCCAGTCGGATTGTTCGGATTGATGATGACAATGGCTTTTGTGCGGCTCGTTATCTTGGATTCGATGTCTTTGAGGTCAGGATTCCAATCGCTTTTTTCATCGCATATATAATGCACGGGTTTGCCCCCGCATAAGCCCACAGCCGCAGTCCACAATGGATAATCGGGTGTCGGTACCAATACTTCATCGCCTTCATTGAGTAGGGCTTGCATACACATCACTATCAATTCGCTCACACCGTTGCCAATATAAACGTCCTCAATTTGCGTATTTTTTACACCGATGCTTTGATAATATTGCATGACTGCTTTGCGGGCAGCGAATAATCCCCTTGAATCGGCATAACCCTGTGCTTCGCGGATATTGGAAATGATGTCGTGGACAATTTCATCGGGCGTGTCGAAGCCGAAGGCAGCGGGATTGCCGATGTTGAGATTGGTGATTTTAAAGCCTTGTTGTTGTAGAAATAAAGCGCGTTCGTAAATGGGTCCTCTTATTTCGTAGCGGAGGCTTCCTAATCGGTGGCTTTTTTCAAACGGTTTTGCAGAATGTGGCATAAAAAAGTTATGAGTTATGAGAGATGAGAGATGAGAGATGAGAGATGAGTTATGAGTTATGAGTTATGAGAGATGAGCAATTTCGCATATGACTTTTTAACGCATGGTTTTTATTTTTATAACACATAGCCACATAGAACACATAGCTTTTATAAGAAAAATACTCTGAAAACTATGTGTTCTATGTGTCTATGTGTTTCAAAAAAGTCATATGCTGAATAGCTATGAGTTATGAGTTATAAGTAATTGATTATCAAGCAGTTATAACTCATAACTCATCTCTCATAACTATTAAAAACGCGTCATTTTTTTTACTAAAATGCCCTTATCGGTTTCTATTTTCAAAAAAATGAGGCTGGTACTGAGGGGAGGTAAATCGGCGACAAGATATTCATTTTCGATGGTGTCGAAGCGTTTTGTATAGAAAATTCTGCCATCGGCGTACATTAATTCTATTTTGAGAATCTTATGCGCTTGATTTTTATTGTTGATAATAAAATAATTGGAGAAAGGATTGGGGTACGTAATGAGCTCGCTTTGAGCAATAATAGGGGCAATGGCAGTTGATTTATCCAATCTGACGCAATAATCTTCTACTTCTCCCCCATCAAAAATCTCGCAATTTTGAGGTGGCATTCCTAACGCTCCAACGAATTTCATGGCTACTCGCATACGGGTGACCCCCTCAGTAATATTGGCTGGGATGAGGATGGAGTCGCTTTTGATATTGGCGTTGAACTTCAAAACTTCCCATATTTGCTCCCCTACATCATCAAAATCGCCATCGCCATTGTAGTCAATCCAAACGCGCAAGCCTTCATTGAAAGAGGGTCCAGAGAATGCTGGTTTGAGTGCCAATTGATACTTTTTACCTGCCCTCAAAACGGCTGCGATGGTATCGAATTTGATATATCCACCATTTTTTCCTGATATGGATTTGAAGTCGGAAATAGCAAAACTATCTATCCATTCGGACGTAGAAGAGCCTCCTGTCTTGCAATAAGTCAAATCAAAACAGGGTCCACAACCGGCTGTTTTGATTGGAATAATGACTTCAGGACTGGGCTGAGTTCCGCAATTTGATTTGATAGAGACTTGATATGCTGTGCAAATTTTCAAATTATTAAGAGTAACACTTGTATCATTTAATGTTTTTTCAAATACACAACTACTTGAATTTGATTCTTTTACGCATAAAATATAACCTGATGCTGCTGTGACCTTAGAAAATTTTAAAGTAAATTGATTTTGAGTAAGATTTGAAACCATAATATCATCAGGCGGTGTGCAGCAGCCATCTGTTTTAAAAGGCAATAATAATGGTGCTGAAACATCCGCATTGCAAGTAGATTTCAATTCCAATTCATAGTCCGTGCAGCTGGTTAAGCCTGTAATATTGAGGGGGGTAGTTGTAGCATTTAATATAGTCCAATCAGTCGCATTTTTTAAACGATAACGGGCTTGAAAAGTAGAAGGAAAACCGACTTTAAAAGATACGCTGGCACTCGTTGCCGATGGAGAAACGCTTACAGAAGATGGCTGTTGACAAGCACTGCAATAATTTAAAACTTTTTGTAGAGTTTTAAAGGCATTGACTCTTCCGCCAGTCTTTATTTTATTTTGCAAATCAGGTTTGGTATCTACGCTTGTGAGTATCCAATTTTTCAAAAACAAAGCCGCTGCTTTAGGATTGGTTTTAGACAAATTGGTAAAATCGGTGCAAGGCACTGAATAAGCCAAAGCCACCATACCGGCTACAATTGGACACGCAAACGAAGTGCCTTCATCCACAATATAGCTGCCATTTTGAGCAGTTGTATAAACAGAAATACCGGGCGCAGCAACATCTACACTATTCACACCATAACCCATATTTGTACCTTTCAAATCATTTCTATCCGAAGCTGTCACGACGATTAAATAGTCACTCGGGCAGGTAGAAGGTAAATCACCTGCTACATCCACATTTATATTGCTGTTCACAGTAGAACCAACGCTAATAATGCCTGCTGTGCCCAACGAA
Organism: Saprospiraceae bacterium; assembly: GCA_043744275.1. Taxonomy (GTDB): domain Bacteria; phylum Bacteroidota; class Bacteroidia; order Chitinophagales; family Saprospiraceae; genus JAAFJT01. The sequence goes on along the minus strand of JAYTUY010000260.1, from coordinate 9,490 downwards.
TCGTACATGGCACACCATATTGGCGCATCCGCTGCAAAGCCACTTGAGCCGAAACTTGAATTAGTGGCTACTATAAATGCCCCTTTTTTGCCACCTGATTTTTGATACAAACGCCGCATCACCAAAGCATAATTATAGGCTGCTACAACATCGGCTTCCGTACCTCGTTCAGTATCGATTTTGATGCTCATCATTTTCACTTTCCAATTGACGCCGCTGATGCCTCGGCTATTATTGCCCACTGCACCGAGCATGCCTTCCACCTTCACGGCGTGTGTATTGCCGCCTGCGATGTCATCTTTTAGCGTTTTTGTATTCCAACCTTGAAAATCATCTACATAGCCATTTCGATCGTCATCGATGCCATTATTGGGTATTTCGTTCCAATTATACCATTGATTGGCTTGAATATCGGCATGAGTAGGCTCAAAACCGTTGTCAATTACGGCTACTACTATGGTGTCGCCGTCAGTTGTCCTGCCGCCAGTTGTAATATCCCATGCTTGAGTGGCTTGAATATCTGCCCCTGCTGTGCCATTTGATTGCCCTGTATTCATCAAATGCCATTGATTATTGAGGAAAGGATCGTTTGGAACGGTGGTCAAAATAGAACGCAATTCGACAAAATGGTTGAATTGAGCGTTCAATACTGAGGGGTGGCTGCGAATAATAAATAGTAGTTTTTTTTCATCAACCGATTCATCAAAATCCAATTGCCAAATATTCAAGTCTTCAGAAAGACAATGGCTTTTGTTAATGTCCATTTTCTGCCTTTGCAAAGGCGTAGATAATTCTGTAACTTTATGGTTGAAAAGGAGTTGTAGGAGGATTTGTCCCTTAACATGGTCTTGTTTTTGAGCATGAAGGGAGTGAATTAAGAATAAAAAAATTAAAGATAAAAATGCTTTTTTCATAAAAATGGTTGGTTGTGTTAGTAGATTTTAGTTTTTAGTATATGGTTTTTAGTGTTTAGCGAATCTTGAAAATCCTAAAAATAACACACTCAAAACTATTAATTGACTTTAGACAAAACTACGATTTTAAAAGTAATATAGTTGTCATTTTGAAGAGATTATATTTCAAAACAAAGTTAATTACTTGAATTCAATAGGCAATTAAACATGATTTTGTTTTAATATTTCTAAGCTGTTCACAAATCATTATCAATTTTAAGGCATTTGTATCATACGAAACCCTTTTTAAAAACGTTAAAACAAAAATTAAAAATTTAAAAATGATTTCTAAAAGAATATTGATTGCTATTATCTCCGCCTGTTTGAGTGTTGCAGCCTTTTCACAGTCTGATCCTCAGCTACCCCTCAGTAAAAACGAAATTGAAAAGAATTATAAGGAGCGCATTGAGCAATCGCAAATTGCAGGGCAATATATTCCCAAAGATTTGCCCGATGCGATTGCTGAGTTGAATAAACTAACAGACCAATCCTCTCGCGATAAATTCAAGCAATTGAATGAATTTAATGCTGAGCATAAAATGTATTTTAGCCTTGTGCGGTGGGTATGTACCAATTGGGGTTTGTACGAAGGCTCGCGCATTTCACATTATTTGAAAGAAGTGGGTCTATCGTTTCCTGAGGATCAAGCAGTGGCTATTATTATAGCTTGGCATCGGACTTTGAATAAAAAAGAGATTAATTTCAAGGAAATACGCGATAGATTAGTAGAAAAACGCAAAAAAGAACGTGAAGAACGCCTCAGTAAAGGTAAAGTTATTAAAGAAGAAATTAAAAAAACGCCACCTGCTTCTACTGTAAAAAATTAGTTTTATCCTCAAAATTCCTACCTTCGCCTTTCATTTTAGAAATTATAGATTCTATATCTCAACAACTTTCCAAGATGTAAAACTCTTGGAAAGTTGTTTAATTTAAATATATGTTGACAATAGGTGTTATTAGAAAAGATGCTTGGGCTAAAATGTTCGGCATATATACTCAGCAGCTTATTAAAGATAAGACTGCCTTCGATGCCGTTATCGTTTATTTTGATAGTGAAAAAGACCTTATGAATGCCCTCGCAGCGGGTAAAGTGGCTGTTGTGCCTCGCCCATTGAGGGAATTATCAACCACATTACCCAACGGTATCGTCATTACAGCCGTCAGTGAAAGACAAATTGCTTCTCAAAGTCTAATTATTCCTAAAAAAAATATAGCTGAAAGCCAATTGCTTTCACTGAAAGAAAATGCCAAAGTCAGCTTACAAAATGACATCAGCCGCCTTCAATTTTTAGAATTTAGAGTCGATTTATTGGCTGAAACCCATGATTTGACACCTGTTGAAAGCATTAAAAAATTGAATCAAGGCGATTTTGATGCCTGCGTTATCCCATCTATCAGTGTTCGAGTGATGGAATTGTCGTCTGACGATTATACAATTATTCCTTTTAGTCCTAAGGAATTAATCACAGAGCCAGGGCTTGGCATCACCGCTTTTTTAACGGCAGCAGATGATTTGACGACTCGTCGGCAATTGAAGGTTTTGCATACCCCCTCAGTATCTGCGGTATCTAATGTTGAAAGAAGGCTCAAACAGCTTTTTAATGATGCTGATATTGCAGCATATTGTGAAAAAGATAGAGCCAATAATTATCATCTTTGGGCAGCAGCCATTATTAATAATGAATTAAAGAAAACACGCCTTTCGCAAAGCACTCATTTTGAATTGGCGGAACGGAGTTTTGAAAAATTGCATCAATCAATATGAAAAGAATATGTGTTTATTGTGCATAGTTGTTTTAATAAAATATTTAATTATGAAAATTAGAAAGTATAATACTCTCTTCTGCCATGCTACGCCCGCAGTGTCAACCTCACATTTATATGCAATCTTCTTCTCCTGCTCATTATTTATAAGCTCATGCAAAACCGAAACGGGCAAATGCAAATTCGGAGACCCAACAGCCATTTTTTCAGATACTATGAAAATGGTAAAAAAGCATCATTTTGAAATTAAAGACAAGACAGGTATTGAGCTGGCGTCGTTTTCTAACGGCATGATGCTGGAAGTGGAGCAATCGGGTTGCAATGAAGTGCATCAGCAATTTACATTTATATTGCCAGGAGATTTCTCCAAATCAGATGATACTTTTTGGAAAACTTTAGCAGTGAAAAACTTTCGATTACTGGCTGAATCATCGCCAAAGCTTTACCCTTTCAATGGTTGGGCAGATGCGATAGAGGGCGTAAAAGATAGATTAAAACTGGCTGAACCAGTTGAGGTAGAGAAAGGAACGCAAGTTAGAATTGATAAAATATTGAGCGACAAGCAAACGATGTTGGTTGTGCAATTATCCCAATCTAACTGATTATCCTCTCCTTCTATCATTCAAAGTTTTGAAGACAAAGACCATGAATTTGTAGAAAATCCAAGTGAAGATGGCAAAACCAACAAGGCTGGCGATGAGATATAAACTGGCTTCTGCTCTTGACATTATTTTATTTATTATAAAGGATTCATTTTAAGGCATCTAAATATTTGACTAATTCAATAGCGTCATCTTCATCTAAAGGATTAGAAATATCATTTTCTTTACAAAATGCGTTGATGGCATCTCGATTTTTATTGACAAGGGCATTATTAGCATGGAAAATATCATTTTTCTTGAGGCTAATCTTTCTAAATTGCTTCTTATCATTTAAAATATAAAAATTCACCACCTTTATATAGCTATCATAATTTCTACCAATCACAGCTACCCCTTTATCAACAGCATTCGCTGGTTCAAATATTTTATCAACGTGTTTTATTAAAGTGAAATTATTACCATTAAACAACATTTCAACAAAACGGTTCATATCACCTTTCACATCAGGCAATTTAGCTTTTCTAAAAGAATGGGTTTTTCCACCAATTGTTAAATCGAGACCCACGATGCGCTTATCTGTCAAGACAAGCTCCGTTTTTTTATCATTGAGAATCCAGATTTCATTATCCTCAACATTGAGTTTAAACTTAAAATCATTTTGAGATTGCAACGAATCAGAGACAATGACAACGCCATTTTCGTAGGTATCATACACGAAAGGCGTACCCCTCAGTTCCACATCGTTTGACTTTTTGGTTTTCATGGGTTGATTACCCCTCATTATGCTGCCCCAATCATTGCGGGAAAGATTGTTGTAGGTAGTAGCAGGCGTTTGAGCTTTCGCCAACCCTATAATAAATAAGGTAAAAAAAAGTAAAGAAGGGATAATTGATTTCATGATAGGTGAGTTTTGGTTATTGGTTACAGAATATTGGTTATTAATTATCAGTTGTCCGCAAACGAAAAACCAATAACTAATAACCAATAACTAACAACCATCAATTATTTATCCCAAAAAACGCGCTCGACCATGTTGACCTTTTGCTTAGGTGCATTAGGGTTCAAGTCGATTTCAGATTGTGGGTAGAAGAAAGAACGAGGTACATCAGGGCTACTTGCAGTAGAAGCATTCGCTACTTTTACAATTTGAGTCGGATAGCCTGTTCTACGCCAGTCTGTCCACGGCTCATTGATAACACCGAAGTTAGCCACGTATTTTTCTTCAATAATTTTTTTAACTTTATCAGCTTCTGTACCTATCAAGTTACCTTGTAAAGCCACATAAGCAGTTGTAGCTGCAGCAGAAACACCTGCTGCACTCATTGACATACGGATACCTTGATTAAACAAAGAGTCAGCTGACAAACCGCCAATACTTGCACCACTCAAAACAGCCGCTTCTGCGCGAATGAAGAAAGACTCTGCAGCCGTCAACATACGAATAGGTGCTACACCGCTATAAGTATAAGCATTGTAAGCGATAGATCCGTTAGCTGCTGCTGTTACTGCTGCCGTATTTACTGTATCACCACGAAGGAAGATATGCGTACGAGAATACGATTGAGAATTAGCATCTCCACTTTTCGCACCTTTGTAAAGACCACTTCTTAAAGGGAAATCAGTGAAATAACGTGGGCGACGTGGGTCAAGTTTTGTATTCATTATATCAACCAAAGTCGCATTAGCGAACAAATAATTTGAACGGGCAATTTCAAACTGCTCGATTGGATTTCTGGCATTCGTTGCATTCACAAAAGGCATCTGAAAATTATCTGCAACTGCATTAATAACTGGACCTGCTGCTGCAATAGAAGCTATTTCAGTCAGTGCTTTTGTTTTATCAACTTTACTTGTATGTAACCATAAGCGCATTTTCAATGTATTTGCTGCTGCAATCCATCTTGCTTTTGAAGTTGACCACGCACCTGAATAAATCGTCGAATTCGCTGCAGGGTTTTTAGCTGAAGTGGCATTCATTTCTGCGATGGCTTCATTTAAAATAGTAATCAATCCTGCATAAATAGCAGCACCATCATCAAATTTTGGCTGCGAATTTTCCGTAAATTTCAAAGCTTCAGTAAATGGTGCAGAACCCCAAGTATCAGCAATATTAGCAAAAACGTAGGCTTTCATAACTTTCGCAACGCCTGAATAGCTCGGGCTACTTTCTTTTGCAGACTTTTGAATAACCAATTCAAGATCACTTAAAATAGTGGCATACATTGAACTCCATACGTTATTGAGGTCTGAACCTGTGATAAGGTATCTTTCATAGTCCTGAGTTTGAACAGTAGCACCTGCTGTTTGACCAGACCACTGTTGAGCAATCAAAGCACCATAACGATTCATATCACTACCAGCCCAAAAGCCAAAGTTAACAGTAGCTGAAGTCAGTACTTGCTCAATAGGTGCTTCAAGAACTGCATTGGGATCTTGATTAATGTCCAAATAATCTTTGCAAGACATAGTTGAGAATGTTAATGCTGCAAAGACAAAGCTATATTTGATATATTTTTTAAAATTCATTTTACTTATTTTATTTAGAATAAATAATTTTTAATTAAAATACTGAGGGGGTGTGAATTAGGAATTAGGAATTAGGATTTCCTAATTCGTAATTCCTAATTCCTAATTGAAAATTAAAATGTTACTGATAAATTAACACCCATTGATTTCGTTTGTGGCTGAGCATTGAATTCCAAACCTTGTGCATTGCTCACACCTAAAGCGTTTTGCTCTGGATCAAGATGTGGATAACCTGGAGAATGTAAGAATAAATTGCGACCAAATACACCCACAGTCAATCTGCCAAATGGCGTACTTGATAATAAACTCTTACCGAAAGTATAATTCAAAGCAGCTTCACGAATACGGAACCATGAAGTATTAACGATATAACCTTTAGCTGCTGCATATTTACCTAAATTACCCCAGTATTGCTCAGCAGTGATTGGAATATCATTAGGCGTACCGTCAGCTTTTACACCTTCAAAGATATAAGGCTTGGCAGGAGTACCATCAGCATTCAAACGCTCAATGGCTGCTGTTTCAAGAGCCACACCATTCCGTTGTAAGTCTGCAAGATTACGTGAATATTGATCACCACCTTCTTTAATATCCAATAAAACATTGAATGCCAATCCTTTATAAGAAAATTCATTATTGATACCAAAAATAAATTTAGGATTAGGATTACCAATTTTTTGAACTCCTGTAGTAGCAGTAGGCAAACCGTTAGCACCTACTACTATTTTACCATCTTTATTGTAAGGCAATGTTGCATCGTATTTACCATCAGAAGTATTGGTGCGGTTATAATCTGAACCATAAATTTGACCAAATTCATCACCAGCTACCAAACGAATATTGGGAGTTGTAAAACCACCCAAGAAAATATTGGCAACACCTGGAGCCAATTGATCGACAGTAGATTTAAATTGAGTAAAATTGATACTTGTTCTCCATCCGAAATCTTTACCTTTGAAAGGATCGATTGTTACTAAGGCTTCATAACCTTTTGTACTCAATACACCAGCATTTTTAATAATTTGAGTAATGCCTGCTGCATTTGAATTAGGTACAGGAAAAATAATCTCTGTTGATTTTTGCTTATAAGCTGTGGCTTCAATTCCGATTTTTCCACCCCATAAAGAGATGTCAACACCTACTTCAGTAGAGCGAGTAAATTCAGGTTTCAAGTCAGGATTACCTGCTGTATTCTGCAATGTAAAGCCTGGTAAATTATTGAAAGGAAAAGCTATATTTGGACCAAAACCATCAGCAGCACCAGCTTTTGAATAGTAATTGTCTGTTGCATAACGGAAATCTGGCTTAGCACTACCAACCAAACCAGTGTTGGCACGAATAGCAAAATCACTGAATACTGGAGAATTGACATTTAATATTTTCAACAAATTCGCTTTAGCAGCCACTGAGTAGTAAGTATAGCTGTTATTAGCTTGTGGCAAAATAGAGTTTTGGTCATTTCTAACTGCCAAATCTATTGAACCCCAGTTTTTATATGCTGCTGTAAAATTGGCAAAATTACCAATCAAGCGGTAGCCCCATTTTTCAAAAGAAGGAAAATACTGAGTGGTATTGGCATCTAAGTTTCTAAAATTTCTTACAGTAACGCCATAACCTGTAACAGTTGAGTTATTACGGAATTGATCAAGTACTTCATTACCCAATACAAAAGTCAAATCCATATCACCGAATTTCTTTTGTGCTGTCAATAGAGCTGTTGTGTTAATAATGCGTGAAACTTGACGAATGTCACGAATAGCACCCGCACCGCCAGCACTTGTACCTGCACCACCAATTGCACCAATTTGGTCATAAAGACTTGCAGAATAAGTAAAGTTATCTGCACCTGCCTTTACGCTTGCAGAAAGCCAATCATTGAATTGATAACGCAAGCTAAAGTTACCAAATACGCGATCAGTTTGATCATCATACAAATTGTTGGCAATAGTCCAATATGGATTATCTTGAGCACCACTACCCCAATCCAAGTTATTGCCTGTCACAGGATGAGCAAACGGACGACCTGTCAAATCCCAACTGCGCGGAACGAACCAAGTACGGAACAATGGGTTAGATAACTGATTGCCTTGTGGTGAACGAACAGATTTGTTCAGTGAATAATTCACTGAAATACTGGCTGTCAAATTTTTTGTGATTTCACTATTGGCATTAATACCTAAATTATAACGTTTTAATCTATTTCCATCCAAAATCCATTTGTCATCCAAAAAGCCTAAAGACAGACGGTAGCCATATTTATCTTTTCCACCTTGAAAACTCAAGTTGTGCTGCATATTAGCACCCGTTCTAAATAAATCTTTAACATTATTTGGAAATGCTTGAAGTGTCATTGTCGTATCTCCAGGCCCACCCAAACCACGATAAGCGGTTGGTAAAGAAACAGTTCTACCATCAATTTTAGGACCCCAAGAAGAAAGACCATTGATATTGGTTAATGCACCTGCATTACCCTGACCATAAGTATTTTGATAATCTGGTAAACGGTTGATTTCTTGGTTGGCATAATTAAAACCGTAAGTTATAGATTGTTTCTCTCTCGACTTACCGCTTTTTGTAGTAACCAATACTACACCATTCGCTGCGCGTGAGCCATACAATGATGTGGCAGCTGCACCTTTTAATACACTGATACTTTCGATATCATCTTGATTCAAGTCAACTGCACGGCTTGAGTTAGTCACACCATTTTGAAGGGCTGAACCACCACCTGAATTGTCAACAGAAACACCGTCAACAACAAAAAGAGGTTGGTTAGATCCTGTAAATGAAGTAAAACCGCGAATAATAATACTTGAGCTTGAAAACGAACCACCCGCACCCGCTACACGGATACCTGCTACTTTCGCCGTAAGGGCATTCGTTACGTTGGTAGTATGGGCTGTTGTCAAGTCTTCACTTGTTACACCTGATACGGCATACCCCAAGTTACTTTTATCCTTTTTAATACCAAAAGCGGTAACAACCACCTCTTGCAAGGCAGCCCCTTCTTCTAAAGTGACATCAATGACTGATGAAGCACCGATAGCCACTTCTTTAGAGTTGAAGCCTGTAAAACTGAATATCAAAGTAGTAGCATCATTCGGTACGCTCAAGCTGAATTTACCGTCTATGTCGGTAATTGCGCCAGCAGTAGTGCCTTTAACAACCACACTCGCTCCAATAAGCGGTTCTTTTTGGTCGTTCAAAACCGTACCTGAAATAGATTTCTGAGCATACGAAATGCCAAGAGATAGCATAACCATACTCAATAAGAGTAGAAGCCTTTTTTTCATACTGAAACTGATTTATTAATTAAGAAAAATATGAGAGTTAAATGCAATAATTTAATTTAGTTTTAATTCATACTGCTACAACAGAACTTCTTGTTCAGTCGAGTTTTAAGTAATAGCTGAAAGTTTAAATTTTTTTCAATAAAATAATTGAAATCGGTAAGTCGATAGATTGGTGAATAAATAAGATTTTAAAGCAAATTCATTTTAATAGTTCGGCATAATTAAATTTATAAATGATTGTATATTTGGCAATTTTGATACTTTTTGATATGCTGCTTTTAGAAAAACAAGTGAGATATTATTCCAACCTCTAAAACGTTTATTGTCTTCTTTACGCTGCTTGATAATTAAA
>JAYTUY010000259.1:0-13018 GCA_043744275.1 Saprospiraceae bacterium | reverse complement strand
GTTCTAAATTTTACAGTTATTTCAATGAACTAAGTTAAGGCGGTTTCAACTTTATGTCCGTATAGTAGTACATAACTTTATGTCGCACCACAAATCTCGAAGATTTCGTAAATCTGCGTTTATCAAAATTAAAAAATCCGATGAGCCTTTTTAAGTGCTATCGGATTTTTAATATCTAAGGTTTTCATTAATTACTCTTCACCACCTGCAACAGCTATCAACTTCCAACCCCACTCAGCTTTCGCTTTGTTGTAAGAAAGGAGGGCGATGCCTTTGAGGTTTTGACCATCGTAAAGACGGTGTCTTTTAACCAAGTCCGCTCCGACATAAATATTGCTCGGTTTCATGAAACCAAAATCACGACCGTAAGGAATTTGAATGGTTTCGTTGATAATTTGGCAAATATCCTTAGGAAAACGCTCTCTTTCAGGTTTTCCACCAACGACTTTCCACATTTTACCAAATTCAGTTTCCGCTTCACGAAGTTTAAGAGCCAATATATCACCGACTTTTACTTTCATGAAAGGACCTTTGAGGTTGTGTTTGCCACCGATTTTTTTATCCACAGCAAAGAAGAACACGCCTCTTTCGGTGTCCACGTGAGTAACAATCGAAACGCTATCAGGTAAATCTGCCCAGAGGAGTGCATCTGCACGACCTGCGTGGCGCGTATAAAGCATTTTATTTGTCGGCGCATAACGTGAGTTTTTGAACCATTCCTCTTCGCTCCAAGCTTGCATAGTCTTCGACATATCACCTTTCTTCTTGCGATTTCTCATGATTTGATCAATCTCAGTTCTCGCTTCATTATAAAGGTGCATTTTGACAAGCAATGCTGCGAACGACTCCCGTACATGAGAAGCCAATTCGCCTTGAGCAGGTAAGAAGAACGCTTTGCAATAGCAAGCCAAAGCGTCATTGTCTCTGCCTTCCATCGAAAGACTTTCTGCCAATGATGCCCAAGCCCAAAATTGATTGTTCTGAACTTTCAATATATGAACCAACTCCATCTGCACGCGATGCGGTTTGCCGAGTTGCGACATCAGCAAAGTGCGGGCATAAGGCAACCACACGTTGCGTGGCAATTTTTCCAAAACCTCTTCAAGCAGCGGTAAAAACTCAAGAGAATACTCTTTCGCTTTTTCAACTGTTGTAGGGTCGCCGCTGCGCATAGAATTGAGCAACACGCGGCTATAAGTGAGATATGCTCGTTCGCAAAGACTCGGAATGGTTGTTCCAGTGCCTGTTTTGAATGGGGCATAATCTTCTTCTCTGAAATGATCGAAATTCCAACCATGTAAGAAATCAAGCAAATCAACACCATCTACATCTTTAAAATACAAGGCAATCCGCAGCATTTGCGCGTGCAAATTGCTCGGACCGAGTATTTCAAAACCTTTGTAAATGTTGAAACATTTGTTAATAAGCTCCACATCTGGGTCGGGCTTCGGTGCCAACTCAGCCAAAAGGCGATATAAACACCAACCGACATTGACATAAGCTACTTTAAGGTCTTTGATAGTTGTCAAAACCTCTTCGTAGATAGCCAAAGCCTCCATGTTTTTACCCGATTTACTGAGTTTGTTAGCTTCCTGCATACGCGGAAACTCGGGGTGAATGCGGCGTTGATAAGTCTTGAATTGCTCGTGCAATGGGTCGTCTTCTGGGAGCTCGAGGATATAGTATTTGCTATACCACTCTATTGCACCATCTGAGTTGCCACCGTCAAAATCGGATACCATTTTTTGGTAAAAAACGGTAGCGGCTGCGCGTTTAACATCGAGGTCTTCTGGCGTTTTATCAAGGGCTTTTTTTACGTCAGCCAAAGCCGCATCGGTTTTTCCAGCTTCAATTTTGGCTTGTACGTCTTCCAATAAGTTCATAGTTGAAATAAATTAATAAAATAAAATTGTGTTGGGTTCTATTAAAAAGCGTTTAACACATTGATATTGAAGTAATAATGAATTAAACTTGTTTATCATAAAAGATTAAACGCTTCACAAAAATTCTTGATTATATCAGGATTGTTTTTTCTTGATTTTTCATAATTCGGACAAATATAATACTTTCATTAAAAAGTTAAACCTTTTTTTTAATAATGTTGAAAAGAGTTTTTGAAATTGAAATATTATCATATTGTTAAGCAAAATTTCAAACGCACAAGCGGCATAAGTTGTTGAGTTTTTACAATTATTTTACTTCAATTATTCGTTTTTTCCTTCAAAAGGGCTGTTGTTGTAAAAATATATCTTCTGAAAATTTGCACAAACCGAAAAATCTCTCTACGTTTGTGCATTAATTATTGAAGCTCTCTTTTTAAATAGAAATAAAATATCAGTGAGGCTATGAAATTTTCGCCCTTTTGTTTTGGTTATTTTAATTACTTCTTTGGTAAACCAAAAAAGGGGCTATCTTCTTGCATCATCAATTGAAAAATCGTTTTCAACATAAATGAAAAAAAAGGAGTCCCGCAACGGACTCCTTTTTTTGTTTTTATTGGATTGTAAATTTTTAAAATTAATCAATGGAATCGTATTATCAACCTGTGGGTTTAAAATCTGACATTCTAATACCAACATCGTCTGCCTTGAAAATTGCTATTCAAGGTGTACATGGTGCATTTCATGAAATTGCAGCGAGGAGCTTTCACCCTAACGATAATATTGAAATTGTCCCTGCCGATACTTTTGATATTTTGATTGAAAAAGTGAAATCAGGCGAAGCTGATGTGGCTGTGATGGCAATTGAAAATACCATTGCTGGCAGCATTCTTCGAAATTATAACTTATTGAATAACAGTAAGTTACGCATAAAAGGTGAAGTATTTCTAAGGATTAAACAAAACCTCATGGCTCTGCCCGGTATCGCTATTGAGGATTTGAAAGAGGTTCATTCTCACCCCATTGCTTTGCAGCAATGCGAGGAATTTTTTGAAAAATATCCGCATATTAAGCTTATTGAAGCCCATGATACTGCCCTCGTGGCTAAAGAAATACGTGAAAATCAATGGACAGATATTGGGGCTGTTGGCTCAGAATTAGCGGCTGACATGTATGAGATGAACATCCTCTCAGCCAGTATCGAAACTTATAAAAAAAATTATACCCGTTTTTTATACATCAGCCCTGAAAATACTGTCATGCAAAGCTTGATGGCGCAGGATGCGCTCAAGGGGGGTGCTCATTTACAATTCGATAAAATTTCGATGGTTTTTAATACAAGCCACGCTATCGGCAGCCTTCATAGAGCATTAGAAGTATTGTCTCGAAATAATTGCAATTTGACTAAAATACAGTCTGCACCCATCATGGATAAACCCTGGGAATATATGTTTTATGTAGATTTTACTTTAGGCAATTATTCAGACTATCCTAAAGCTATGGTGGAATTGCTTCGCGTAGCAGGTGAAGTGAAAGTTTTAGGCGAGTATAAAAGCGGAGTATATTTTGAATAAAAAATTTATATAAATGAAACCAGCAAAAAGGCTTGATTCAATCAACGAATATTATTTCTCAAAAAAGCTGAAAGAAATAGCGGAGATGAATGCGGCAGGAAAAAATATCATTAATCTCGGCATAGGTTCGCCAGATTTACCCCCCTCAGTATCCACCATCGAAAAGCTCGTGGAAACGGCAAAATTGCATACAAGCCATGCCTATCAAGGCTACGTGGGCATACCTGCTTTGCGCGAGGGGATGGCTCAATTTTATAGAAAACACTACGCCGTTGAGTTGAATCCTGTAAACGAAGTCATGCCTTTATTGGGGTCGAAGGAGGGCATTATGCACGTTTGCATGACCTATTTAGAGGCTGGAGATATGGCACTTATTCCGAATCCTGGCTATCCGACTTATCGCGCAGCAGTGACACTCGCAGGAGCACATTGCTTGGAATATCACCTTTCCGCAGCCAATAATTGGTTGCCTGATTTTGAGGAATTAGAGAAAATGGATTTGTCGAAAGTGAAATTAATGTTCGTCAATTATCCGCATATGCCTACGGGGGCGCAGGCGACAAAAGCGGCTTTTCAAGACATCGTTGATTTTGCAAAACGTCATAACTTATTGATTATCAATGACAATCCTTACAGTTTTATCCTCAATGAACACCCCCTCAGTATTTTGAGTGCCGAAGGTGCAAAAGATGTGGCGTTGGAACTCAACTCACTTTCCAAAAGCCACAATATGGCAGGTTGGCGCGTGGGTATGCTCGTGGGCAAGGCGGAATATTTGAGTGATGTATTGCGTTTTAAATCTAATATGGATTCGGGTATGTTTTTACCTGTGCAGTTAGCCGCCGTTGAAGCTCTCAAAGCTGATGAAAATTGGTATTCGGATTTGAATAAAATTTATAAAGAACGCCAGCAAGCCGTATTTGAATTACTCGATTTGCTCGGTTGCATTTATGATAAAAATCAAACAGGGATGTTCGTTTGGGCAAAAGTGCCGTCTAAAAATTTGAACTCTGGGGAAGCTATAAATGAAGGCTCAGGCTTTGAATTGTCTGATAATATTTTATACAAAGCGAATGTTTTTATTACGCCTGGCGGCATATTTGGCTCGCAAGGCGATGGCTATGTTCGGGTATCGCTATGCGCAAAAGTAGAAGTATTTAAAGCAGCTATCGAGCGGATTAAATCAATTTTATAAACTACACAATTTAAAATTAAGTATAGAAAAGATTAAAAATAAAAGATTCAATTTTGTTTATAATTAATTGATAATCAATTAGTTAACCCAATTGGGAATATTCATCATTCATCATTTATAATTCATCATTTCTGAACATTCGATCTATGAACAAACTCACATTAATCATTACATTTTTAAGCAGCATTTTCAATCTTAAAGCTCAGGATTTTCAGCACGATTTTTTTGAGCAAAATTATATTGTCAAGCATGGTATTGACATTATTAGAATTGAAAATACCTGTACTTCAAATGCTTTTATAACGGATGGGCAATCGTATTGTGATTTAAAAACCAATACCCAAGAGTATTTTTTCAATAAATTCGGGCGGGTAGATAGTTTTAAAATTAAAAATTTGCACGACATTTTGACTTTCAGAGAGTGCAATATTTTTGATGAAAATCAACGATTGGTTCAAAAGACAACTTATTTGGGCGTCAATGGTGACGATATTTCGTCTATTTCATATGCCTATAATGAGCAAAATAAAAAGATTCAAGAAGTCAATATTCGTCGGATTCAAGATGAAATTGTGCTATTGGATACCATAAAATATGAGTGGAGAGGGGATACTTGCCTCCAATTTTCGATTATTGATGGAGAACCAATGGGAACAGTGCTATTTATGGTCTATAATCAAGACAATTTAGAGACAATGAAAGGGGAATATGATTGGTGCGATCAAACAATAAAATATACAATCAGTCAAAATATTTATAAAAATAAACGATTAGAGGAAGAGATTTTATATGACATTACTGAGGGGAGAACCACTCATAATTATTTTTATTACGATTGGGACAGCAATGGCAGAATAAAATTTAAAACTAAATTATTAGATAGTGGCGCGGATGCCGTTTCAAAGAATTATGTTTTCAACAGCGATACATTGGTTGAAACGATTGAAAAAGAAAAGATTACGGGCGACGTTTATAAGTCAACATATTTTTACATCTTGAATAATTGAAGCAGAAATATTTATGAAAATTACGGTTATCGGTTTGGGTTTAATAGGTGGTTCACTGGCAATTGGCTTGCGTGAAAACGGCTACGCAACTGAAATAATGGGCGTGGATAAGAACCCCGATTATGCCAAACGAGCCTTAGAATTGGGCTTGATTGATGAAATTGTCGATTTTACTGAGGGGGTGCTAAAAGCAGATATTATACTGGTCGCCGTGCCTGTGAATACGATGGTGGAGTTGTTGCCAAAAATATTGGATAGTGTTGATAATCAAATAGTTATGGAGGTTGGCTCTACGAAAGTTAATATTTTAGAAGCCATCAAAAATCATCCAAAAAGGGCTAATTTTATTGCTACACACCCGATGGCAGGGACGGAATTTTCGGGACCCGATGCCGCAATCCCACATTTATTTGAAGGCAAAGCTTGCGTGCTTTGCGATGTGGAAGATAGCAGCTCGGAGGCACATCGTCGGGCGGTGGAATTATACAGTTCTTTAAAAATGAAAATCGTGTATCTCGATTCTGAAAGCCACGATGTGCACACGGCTTATGTATCGCATATTGCCCACATCAGCAGCTTTGCCTTGGCTTTGACGGTCTTGGAAAAAGAACGGGATGAAGATAAAATATTTGAATTAGCGAGCGGTGGTTTCAACTCCACAGTGCGTTTGGCGAAGTCGAATCCTGATACTTGGATTCCGATTTTTATGCAAAATCGCGATAATGTACTGGATGTTTTGGATGAGCATATCCATATTTTGAGTATCATGCGCTCGTGTTTAATCAAACGGAATTTCGATGATTTTTATAAAATGATTGAAAAAGCGAACGATATTAAGCGAATTTTGAAATAATTTGTAGTAAAATGACCATTGAATTTCATAAAGAGCAGGGCAAACCGCATGTTTTGAGGTGCATTCGCCAAGATGGTTCGGTGACTTGGACGCTGCTCAAAACGCCTTTTGATGTTGACCATGATTTGACTCATTATGCCGTTGAGCATACGATGGAATTGAAAGGGGGCTTTTATGGATTATTAGAAAAAGGCTTCAACATCAGTGATTTTATTTTACCGAAAGAACAAAGACCCATTGCTTTAAAATGGGAAAATTTACCCATAGAAGCGCAATATAGTGAAATCATCGTCGGGGCATTTCAACAAATACCTGTCAATACTGATTTTTGGACGGGTTTGAAAATGCAGTTAGACCATTTTAATTTACCTGCTTTTGAAAAATTGACCCCCTCAGTATTTGAGGCTATTTTATTACAAATTAACACGTTACGCAGCGATTGGGAAAAATTAGATTTTGGACAAACCTTAATTTTACAATTTTAAAAAACATCAATTTTGAAAACAAGTACCTTGAAAATCCTCAATATTGTGGCTCTAACGGCTGTTTTAATTGTTAACTACATGGCGAATGCGTTGCCCATTAATGGCATTAAAACGAACGTGATTTCAGATAAAAACTATAATGAATTCGCACCTGCTGGCATTACATTTGCCATTTGGGGCGTCATTTATACATTGCTAATAGCCGTAATGGTTTGGCAATTTATTGGTAAAAACCAACTAAAAGAGGAGGCAATTGAAAAACTGAGCTTTCTTTTTATGGTCAATTGCTTATTCAATGCTTCATGGTTATTCCTTTGGCACTATGAATTATTAGCGATTTCGATACTCATTATGCTCGGTATTCTCTTCACTTTGGTACAATTGAATATCGTAATTTCGATGAAAATTGCACCCGAAACGCCTACGAAAACCCTTCTAAAAGCGGCTTTCGGCGTATATTTGGGGTGGATTTGCATAGCAACGATTGCCAACGTCACGACTTGGCTCGTGAGCATTGGCTGGCAAGGCTTCGGTTATTCAGCTACTTTTTGGACAGGCGGATTGATTGGCATCGGCAGCATTACGGCGAGTATGATAATTATTCGTTATAAAAATCTTTTTATCGGAGCGGCAGTTGTGTGGGCATTTATCGGCATTATGATTAAGCAAAACCAATTGCACGATGCATTTACGCCTATCAGTTGGGCAGCTATGACTTGGGCAATGCCTGTGGTTGTGGCGATGATTTATTCGAGAACTTTTAATCATTAGATAAGTAAAATACTGAGGGGTATGAAAAGAATCTTTTACAATGGGTTAATTACTAGCATTTTTTATTGTAGTTGTTACACTCAAGGAAAACCTAATGCGAATTTTGAGAAACTATCTCCTAAAATTGAGCATGTTATTAGCGATTATATTAAAGAATCAAAATACGAAAATGATTCTGATAAGTTAATTTTAGTTTTTATCAATAATAACTTCCGCGAAACTAAAATTGTTATAACTGCAAGCAATACGCCCATGTACAGAGATACAATACTTTTTCAATATCTACCAAATAATTTTTATGAATTAGACAAAAAGCCTATCCTCATTTATGATGGCAGCAACAACATTTATAATATAGATTCAATCAGACAAAATGAGTTTGATAAATTCATTGCCAAATATGATAAAAATCTGATTGAAGCATCTCTTTTTAATCCTGACATTTGGATGATTAAGATAAAAAAGGATTTATTTAAAGTAATTAAATCTTCTTTTTATTTAAATGAGATAGATGAGAAAGAGTTATATGAATTATCGCCTTCGCCACCGCCACCTGTTTTTCCTCCTATTAAATTTAAACGGATAAATGAAATACAATAATTTTACATAAAACACTGAAAATCAATTTTTTATCAAATATAAAAATAGAAATATAATGGAAATTAAATCTTTTTTTGAAAGAAAAAACCGCCCGTTCCTCATCGCAGGACCTTGCTCGGCTGAGACTGAAGGGCAAGTGATGAGCGTAGCAAAAGGACTGGCAGCGCAAGGCAATGTGGACTTGTTTCGCAGCGGTATTTGGAAACCTCGCACACGCCCTGGCAGCTTTGAAGGCATCGGTACTGAGGGGTTGAAATGGCTGCGCCGTGTGAAAGAAGAAACGGGCTTGAAAACAACGGTGGAGGTAGCGACTGCTCAACACGTGTATGAATGCTTGAAACATGGCGTAGATGTGTTGTGGATTGGTGCGCGCACCACTGTAAATCCGTTCAGTGTGCAGGAAATTGCGGACGCATTGCGCGGTTGCGATATTCCAGTGATTGTTAAAAATCCGATTAATCCTGATTTGGAATTGTGGATTGGTGCGTTTGAGCGTCTTGAAAAAGCAGGAATTCATCGTTTAGCGGCTATTCATCGTGGCTTTTCGTCGGGTGCTAAAACGCAATATCGCAACCCGCCTTTTTGGGAAATTGCGATAGAATTTATGCGCCGCCATCCAGAAATTCCGATGATTGGCGATAATTCGCATATGTGCGGCAATCGTCATATGTTGGCTGAAACGGCTCAACAAATGATGGATTTGAATTACGATGGTCTCATCACTGAGGTTCATTGCAATCCAGACGAAGCATGGTCGGATGCCAAGCAGCAAATCGTACCAGAGCGTTTTAAAGAAATCATCGATGGTTTGAAAATTCGCGATGAAATAGATGCAGGTTTCTTGGATTCTATCGAGGCTATACGCGTTCGTATCGACGATGTGGATAATGAGTTGTTGAGTCTTTTGGGTCGTCGTATGCAAATGGCGGAAGACATCGGTCGATATAAAAAACGCAATAATATCTCGATTTTACAGCCTGAGCGTTGGAATGAAATTTTGAACTCAGCGGTTCAAAAAGGTCGTAAGCATGAATTGAGCGATGAGTTCGTCATTCAGTTATTGAGTGCCATTCACCAAGAGTCGATTCGCCATCAGACCAATATCATGAATATGGCTGATACGGAGGCAAATGGTAAAGAAGCGGTTGCTGCGAAATAATATATTTTTCAAATTTGAAGTTCATTTGGGCAAAAACGCCACTCGTCTAAAAATGTTTTATGGCATTAAATAAGGGCGATTGCGGTGTTTTTGCTCATTTTTTTTTTAAAATGATTTTTTTTTAATTATTTATTTTAAAAAAAAATTATTTATTTATCACTTTTATTTCACAAAAATATGAATAACAGGAATATAAGCTATTGATAATCAATTAGTTAAATAGAAATAATTAATAATTATTTAAAATAAATATCGCACAACGCCTAAAAAATGTCTTTGCACAGGGAGAAAAGGCGTCTTACTTTTGTACTATGTTCAAGGATATGTTCATGGGATTATAAATTTGCTGTCGCAGGCAAGCCAAAGTTTAAGAAAAGTTCTTAAAGTGCTTTATCAAAAACGAAACAAGCATAGTTTTCTTTCAGAAGACGAACCATGAGAAAACTATAACAAACACTTTGAATTTTGTCCGTTTTGGACGGACGCTGTGAAAATAATTATTCAAAAAAACTTTGTCTTGCCTACTGCGATTTTTTAAGATTAGAGAAAATAGAAGACGATTAAAAAAAATCAATTTTTCGCCTTCTTCAAGAATATATGTTCATGGGATTATAATTTGCTGTCAGGGAGTCGTCCCAAATTAATTTAAGTTGGGACGGCTGATCTGGTTTTCAAAAGCCAATATTAATTCAACCAAAAAAGAGAAGCAAAACGAGTAATCGTATAAGATATATGTTCATGGGATTATAATTTGTTGTGGCGGGTTGTGCAGAAGCACAACCCGTTTTTTTTTATGCCATCAATAATCCTATTGCCTATAAATTGGAATTTGATACCCCCTCAGTATTTGGAGTCTTTTTATGATATTCAAACTCAAATATTTAAGCCAAAACGTTTTGTGAAAATATACGTTGAATGAGATATTGTATCAAAGTTTATTGAATTTAAAGCACATTTTAAATACCAACACAATCAAGTCTCTTCATAAAATAATCAATTATTTCATTGCATTCGTTTGGATAGTCAATGGACTTTTCTGCAAAGTGCTTAATTTAGTGCCCAGACATGAGCAAATTGTTTCAAGAATTTTAGGAAATGAATATGCTCCCCTTTTAACAAAGTTGATTGGTGTTTCTGAAATTTTTATGGCAGTTTGGGTTTTAAGTCAAATAAAAACACGTTTAAATGTTTGGTTACAAATTCTTATTGTAGCCTCTATGAATATTCTTGAATTTATACTCGTTCCTGATTTGTTGCTATGGGGCAAAGCCAATTCTCTATTCGCTTTTCTTTTTATTGTTTTAGTTTTCTACAATGAATTTGTACTGAATAAAAAATTAGCCCATTAAAAATATGTTATCATTTCTAAAAAATCACCCTTTTGCTGTTGAAGCATTTTTTGAAAGCTCTTATGTCCTGACTTTTGCTGTGCCTAAAAAAGAGCTTGATTTACTCATTCCGCCTTGTCTGAACTTAGACTTATTCAATGATAAATGGGCATTTATTGCAGTAGCGATGGTTCAAACGACTGGATTAAGACCTAAAGGTTTTCCGAAAATATTCGGTAATGATTTTTTTCTAACTGGTTATCGCATTTTTGTTCAATACAACAATAATGCAGGTAAGAGACTGAGGGGGTTGTATATTCTTAAATCGGAAACAGACAAAAAGAAAATGGAATTTTTAGGTAATATTTTCACACATTACAATTATACAACCACTGATATAATACAAACTCAAAATAACCAAATAACTGAAATTAATTCAATCCAATCAAAGTTTAAGGTAACATTTGAAACGCCAAATGAAGAAGTGTTACTCCCTCAGAATTCACCTTTCAAGGATTGGAAAGAAGCCAGAAGATTCGCAGGACCCCTACCTTTTACTTTCACGTACAATCAAGACAAAAAAGAGGTATTAATTATTGAAGGCGTTAGACAAAATTGGACACCCAATCCAGTAAAAGTGCTTGATTATAATATTCCTTTTTTACAAAATTTGAATCTCAATCAAATAACATTAGCCAACGCTTTTGTCATTAAAAACATTCCATATTATTGGAAAAAAGGTAAAGTAGAAATATGGAATCAATAAGAAAACCCTTTCAAGGAATAGGAAATATCGTGCGTTTTAATTGGCATTTTTACTTGATGTCAATTGGATTTGTTGTTCTTATTTTGGTTTTAAACAATTACTTGAATGAAAAATATAGCATTTACACGAGCATCTTCTGTTTTTTAATTGTGGCAACAACATTGATTTCATTGCTCGTATCATATTATGTGTATGATGGCTCTGAGTTGTACAAACTGACTTGGTTAGATGAAATAATGCTTACAAAAACTGATAAAATCGTCAATATTAATGCAGGTTTTGATGAAACGAGTATTTTGCTTAAAGACAAATTTCCAAAGGCTGAACTAATCGTCTTTGATTTTTATGACCCCAAAAAGCATACAGAAATTTCTATTAAACGGGCGAGAAAAGCCTATCCTCCATATCCTGAGACTCAGTCAATCATTACTTCAAATATTCCATTGTCAGATAAAGGTATAGACACCCTATTTGTTACGCTTTCAGCACATGAAATTAGAAACGATGAAGAGCGCATTGTTTTTTTCAAGGAGTTAAGAAGAGTTTTAAAACAGTCAGGGCAAATCATTGTCACTGAGCATTTAAGAGATTTACCAAATTTTTTAGCTTATAATATCGGATTTTTTCATTTTTATTCTAAATCCTTGTGGATGACAACTTTTAAGAAATCAGACCTTGAAATTGCCCAAGAGATAAAAATTACACCCTTTATTTCAACTTTTATACTTAAAAAAAATGGAGCTGCATCTTAAATTAATCGGATGGATTTTGACAATATTGGCATTAGTGCATGGCATCTTTCCGAGATATTTCAATTGGAAAATAGAGTTGCCTAACTTGAGTTTAATCAACCGACAAATCATGTACGTTCACACATTCTTCATTGCAGTGGTGGTTTTACTGATGGGATTGTTGTGCATAGTATCGGCTAAAGAGATAATTGAAACAAATTTAGGCAAAACTATTGCTTTAGGATTTTGTATTTTCTGGACATTGAGGCTTGTCGTTCAGTTTTTTGGATACTCTTCAAAATTATGGAAAGGCAAAATGTTTGAAACATTTATTCATATCTTATTTTCATTTCTTTGGTTTTATATCAGCATTATATTTTTCATAATTTACTGGAGTTGAATTTTAGATTTAGACCCCCTCAGTATTTTGCATAAAAAAAGAACGTCCTAGACTAAAGGTCTTGGACGTTCAAACAACAAATTATAATCCCATGAACATATATCTTAAAAAACGATTGCTCGTTTTGCTTTTCTTTTCTAAAAACCAGATCAGCCGTCCCAACTTAAAAATAATTTGGGACGACTCCCTGACAGCAAATTATAATCCCATGAACATATATCTTATACGATTGCTCGTTTTAAATCTTCTTTTTTTTATTGGCTGAGTGG
>JAYTUY010000258.1:0-3724 GCA_043744275.1 Saprospiraceae bacterium | reverse complement strand
TTCGCTTGATTTGGCAGACCAATCGTTGGCTCATGTTGACCAATTTGTTGTTGCGTCTTGTCCGTTCATCATTGCCTGTGATAACGCTTTTTATTGCTAAAAACATTGTTGATGAAGTGGTGCGCTTGTCGCAAAGCCATGCCATCAAAGACCTGTCTTTGAACGCCTTTTTTACTGAGGGGTCTTGGTTATTAACTTTGATTGTTGTGGAGTTTGGCGTTGTCGCACTTTCTGAAATCATTGGGCGTGGTATTTCGTTGACCGAAATTTTGCTTGGCGATTTGTTTTCCAACCAGTCGTCTATGGAAATCATTCGCCATGCCGCGACACTCGATTTGTATCAGTTTGAAGACCCCCAATTTTACGATAAACTCGAACGCGCACGTCGTCAAACGACAGGCAGAACGATACTGATGACCCAAGTCTTTGAACAAGCCCAAGACATCATCACTATCTTGTTTTTAGGCGCGGGTTTGTTGTTTTTCAATCCGTGGTTGATTCTCATTTTGGTTTTGGCGGTCATTCCAACCCTTTTTGGCGAGATTTATTTCAACCAAAAAGTCTATTCCTTGACCCTCAGTTGGACTCCCGAACGCCGTGAATTGGACTATCTGCGCTACATTGGCGCATCGGATGAGACAGCAAAAGAGATAAAAATGTTCGGTTTGGCGGAGTTTCTCGCCACGCGTTTTAAAACCATTTCCGACCGTTATTTTGAGGCAAATAAAAAAATCGCCATTCGGCGAGCAGTCACGGGAACGGCTTTGTCGCTTGTCGGGACATTGAGTTATTATGGTGCGTATATTTTCATTGTTTTACAAACCGTTGGCAGCGTTATTTCGTTGGGCACGATGACTTTCCTCGCGGGTTCGTTCAACCAAATGCGCGGTATGTTACAAAGTATTATGCTCCGTTTTAGTCGCATTGCGGAGTCTGCGTTGTATCTGCAAGATTATTTTGATTTTCTGAACATCAAACCACTGATGAAAACGAGTGGTGGTTTGCCCGTTCCGAACCCTATCCGGGAAGGTTTTACTTTTGAAAACGTCAGTTTTAAGTATCTGAATACTGAAAAATATGCGGTCAAAAACCTCAGTTTTGAACTGAAAGCAGGTGAAAAATTGGCATTGGTTGGTGAAAATGGTGCTGGAAAAACAACGATTGTCAAATTATTGGCGCGTTTGTACGAACCTACTGAGGGGGTCATCAAACTCGACGGACGTGACCTTCGGGATTACAACCCACAACAATTGCGCGAAGCCGTCGGCGTTATTTTTCAAGACTACATCCGCTTTGCCATGACTGCTTCCGAAAATATTGCCATTGGCAAAATCGCTGATATTGATAAAGAAGTGCAAATTGTGGATTCCGCCAATAAAAGTTTAGCCGATACGGTGATTGACCCATTACCTCAAAAATACCAACAAATGCTCGGCAAACGCTTTGCCGGTGGCGTTGATTTGTCGGGTGGACAATGGCAAAAAATTGCCCTCGCTCGTGCTTATATGCGCGATGCCCAATTGTTGATTCTTGATGAACCAACGGCTGCTTTGGATGCTCGCGCCGAACATGAGGTTTTTATTCGTTTTGCAGAACTCACCAAAGGCAAATCAGCGGTGTTGATTTCGCACCGTTTTTCAACCGTTCGGATGGCAGACCGCATTATGTTTTTGGAAAATGGGCAGCGGTTGGAACTCGGAACGCACGAGGAGTTGATGGCTCATGGCGGCAAATATGCCGAATTGTTCAATCTACAAGCGAAAGGTTATGTTTAAAAATAGGCGTTTTAACGCGTTTAATCACCAATAAAAAATCCAACCGTCTAAGCGGTTTGAACGCTTAGGCGGTTTTTTATTAGAAAATTTTGCAAATTTTGCAAATTTTGCAAAAAACTAGAAAACCCTTTTTTAAAATGTAATTTTTCGTATAAAAGCCGTTTAGCAATATTTTTTCATTAGTGAGCGGCACAAAAATTGCTAAGTGACCGCGAGTAATCTAATTATTTGATAATCAACCTCTTGTGCCATAAAATTTTTGAGATAAAATAGCCAATCGGAAGATATTTTAAAGTTATTTTGAAAAATTTCGGCAATATTTTGAATCCATTTGTCGGGGCAAAGTCCACAATATTGATTAATTTGTTCATTTTTTTGAATAATAAACCCAGAATTTTCTTTTTTATTTTGTTCTCCAATGGCTTGACATTTTTTGAGACAACTTTGTTTCAAATGAATTTGTAATAAAGAGGTAATTAAAACAATCAGAAAATGGATTTGTGCGCCATTTTCGGATGTTGAAAAAAGCTTAATGCCATTCAAAGTGCGTTTAATGAACTTAAAAAAGAGCTCGACTTGCCATCTGAAAGCGTAACACGTAATAATTTGAAGTGTATTTAAGTCCAATCGGTTCGTACAAATAGAAAAATGCGAATTAAGAACTTGAAAACGGACAAGCCTGTATGAATTCAGATGCGGATCGTTGGTAAAACGAATTAAACAATCCGTTATCTGAACAAAGCAAATTGGAAAAACATGTTTACCCGCACTCAAAACGAGCTGTTCTTTGATTTCAAATATCATGTTGTCTTTTAAGCGCAAAATGAAAAAAGCTTCACTTTTAGCGATAAAAGCCGCTAAATCGAAACTAAAATAACCTCTATCTGCAATATAGGTTACTCCTTTTTCGACAATAGATTTTAAAAAACTTCGCTCAGATGAATTACCTTTGGCGACTAAAAATTCACTCGGCGTGAGCGTGTTTAAGCAAAAAGACAAATGTAATCTTATTGAGTTTTTATGCTTTTTATAAACCGCCCAATCTACTGAAATAAGAGTCGGAAATAAAGAACCATCTACCAATTTAAAGATGCCGAGTTCTTTCAAATCAGGTACTTTGTCAAAATTAATAGTGGACAATAAATGAACATATAACTTATTGATTAGCTTGTAATTAAATCTTGAAAACCCATCTTTAAGGGTACTCAAAGGGATGGCTTTAAAGCCTAATTTAAGCGCACAAGCATTTGTCGCTAAATCCAGTACAAGTTTACGGCGTGAGATGATTTTTATGCTCATGCCATAGATAAGAACTTTTATAAAGTTCTCATAAAATAAAGTTCGAGAGCCCGCTTGTTTTTCGACTTCCTCGCTTTGAGCTTGAAGATAATTCGATAGCGGTGACAGCAATAAAGTAAATGTTGTTTGCATATTTTTCTTTTTGACAAATCAAAGGTATGCTTTTTTACTTCGCGTTGCCGCTATCAATTTTTGTGCCGCTCACTAATGCCCCCCCTCAGTAAAAATGACCTTTTTCTTTGTTTTTAAATACAAAAGGGAATGAATCATGTACAATTTGTACGATTCATTCCCTTTTGTATTTTAGCGAGTCCATGTGGATTAACTTCCGCTTTCCACTTTTTTCTTGTCGATGTCGTCCATCCCTTTGCGGATTTCATCTTCAACATTAGCGCGCGCTGAGTTAAATTCTTTGATGCCTTTGCCCAAACCGCGCATGAGTTCAGGAATTTTATTGCCGCCAAACAACAATAAAACCACTAAGAAAACGAGGATCATCTCCTGACCACCCAAACCTAATATCAGAAATAATGCATTCATGTCTTTTAAATTTAAAATTTTATGAATTTTTTTATTGAATTAAAACCTTACTTACGCACAAAGATAAATCGTTTCGATGAGATTTAGACAGTCTTTAGACGAATTCGTTT
>JAYTUY010000257.1:0-13111 GCA_043744275.1 Saprospiraceae bacterium | reverse complement strand
ATGGTGTCGGTAAAAATGGCGTAAATTATGAGTTTATTAGTAAAACCTTTATTTACAAAGTCATCGAACCCTGCTCAGGCAACTTTTGCTCGGGCAATGTCAAATTTGAAGACAAAGCTGCACCTATTATTCAATGCCCGAACGATGCAACACTCGGTTGTGCCCAAGTCGGTGCCGCAGCAACGCCGCTTCCGCAAGATTCCGGAACGCCGAGATTGACGGATTGCAGCCCTACGACTTTCACGTACTCTGACCAAATTTTTGAAACAACTTGTACGCAACCTTACACGACGTTGCCTTCGGGTGTGCCCTCGGGGCATCCTCTGCCGACGACAGGAGATATTGTCAAAATAATAGTCCGCACTTTTATGGCGGCTGATAAATGGGTCAATACTTCAACGTGTCAACAAGTGATTTTTGTTAAAAAGGGTAAAATCCAATACGTGGTTTGCCCGCCCGATGTGGAATATGAATGTAAAAATGTAATGGGCAAGCTCGACCCCTCAGTAACGGGCTTCCCTTTATTGGATATAGACGGCGACTTTAATACGGTGAATGACCGTTTTCCAGTGAATCAGTCGTCGTGTCAAATGGATTTAAAATTTAAAGATGATACTTTTCGCCTTTGCGCGGGCAGTTATAAAATAGTGAGGGCTTGGACAATTTTTGATTGGTGTGCGGTGGATAATCCAGCTACTTTGGAAGATGACCGTCGGAAAAATTGCTCCCAAGTGATAACGGTGATGGATAAGACACCCCCCTCAATATCAGCGCAATTTACGCAATATTATGTCGTCAATAATGACCTCGCTCCGATGGATACGACCGCTCTTTTTGACGGTTTTTATATTCAAAATGGTGGCGCGTCGAACGGTACGATAACGGATATTTATCCTTTGGGCTTGCCCAATACCTGCGGCGGAAGGGTGCGCATATTGCTGAAAGGCGATGATTGGAGTTGTACGATGGGGCAAGTGGTGTTCACAGCATCAGATTCAAGGATGAAAATTTTAAACGGTTATCCTCAATTTAATGCTCAAAATCAAACGACAACTGCCCTTTTTGAAGGCATTTTCCTTGAAATCGGTGAATATTTCATTACAATTGAAGCAAAAGATGAATGTGGATATGCCATTGCAAAAAAGACATTCCGCATCATCATCAGAGACAATATCAAACCTCAAGCGGTTTGTACATCCAACACCACAGCATCGCTCGGTACGGATGGTTCAGTGAGAATTCAAGCCAACACTTTCAACAGCGGCAGTGCCGATAATTGCGGTATTGACCGAGTGGAAGTGAGAAGAAATAATAGCTGCCAAAATCCGGCAGATACGCTTTTTAAACCTTACGTAGATTTTTATTGCTGCGACGCAGGCAACACCATGATGGTCACGATGCGCGTTTGGGATCAAGTTGGAAATTATAATGATTGCATGGTCAATGTATATATTGACGATAAACTCAAGCCGACTTGTATAGCACCTGCACCCAAAACAATCGTGTGTAGTGACCTTGATTTGAATGATTTAGCTCAATATGGTGAGCCTGCGTTGTGGGATAATTGTAGAATTAAAGACACGATTTATTCTTTTTCTAAAAATATAGACAATTGCGGACTCGGAAGCATCACTCGCAAATGGGTGATTTCAGATTTTACAGGTAAAAAAGATTCCTGTACGCAGCTCATTAAAATAACAGGTAAAAGCGACTTTACAGTCGATTTTCCAGACGATATTGTAGCAAATTGCTTCGCAACAGTGCCTACGCCTTCTCAAACGAGGGAAATGATGCTGATGAATACACCTAATTTAGATGGTCATATTGTCAATAATGGTTGTGGTGTGATAGCGGTGGAAGTAAAAGATGATACGTTGACGGCTACGCCCGATGCTTGTTATAAAATTTTGAGGCAAATAAAAGTGATTGATTGGTGTAAATACAATCCGAACAATAGCAATAATTTGAGTACAGCGTGCTACGGTCAACCTGTTTGTGGAGATGTTCACTCGAATGGCTTTTGGCAAACGCAAAATTTACCGGCTTGGCAACATCTCAATCATTGTTTCGATGCAAAAGAGCGTCGTTTTAGAGATGCCGATGGGTTGGTGGCGGTCTCAAATGACCCGCTATATCCAGTGAGTCCGAATGCTTTTTCAGATGGTATTATTTGTTTTACTCAAATTATAAAAATTATAGATAATACACCCCCTCAGTTCACATACGCTCCACGCGATACTATTTTTAAAGATGCGTTGACGGGTTGTGCAGGGGTGATAAAATTATCGGTGAATGCAACAGATGGATGCAATGGTGTGAGATTGAATAATGATGTTTTAACGTATAAATGGCGATTGATAGATAGAACTAAAACAGACTCGCTTATTTTACAAGGTGTTGGAAATCAAATAGTTACAACGCTGGCATACAATCGAGAAGTCACTATTTATTGGACTGTTTATGACCGTTGCGGCAATTTTTCGACTGTTTCACAGAAGGTAAAAGTAGTGGATGGCAAAGCACCAGACATTCAATGTTTGAATAAAAATGCCGTCTTAGCGGGCTTCAATGGTGTAGGTTCAGTAACGGTGAATGTGAATGAAGTGGTGCAAGGTGTGAGCGATAATTGTACATCGCTTCCTTATTTGACAAGCAAATTAGCCATCGTTCGAGCATCTGCGAATGGGAATACATACCCCTCAGTACAAAGCACTTCCGTCACGTTTACATGTGCGGATGTGGGTAAAAAAATACCCGTTCAAATTTGGACAATGGATGAGGCGGGTAATGCCAATTATTGCTTGAGTGAAATAAATGTGCAGGATAATCTCAACGCTTGCGGCATTGCTCCTTTGGCGACCATAACAGGGGCGACTAAAACAGAAACGGATAAAGCAGTGCCCAATGTGACCCTTACAACGGTACAAAATGGGAATGCCCTCGGTTCGATGATGAGTACCGCAACAGGTACTTTCAGTTTCGGCAATTTAATGCAAGGCTTGACTTATCAAGTGAAAGCCAGTCGGGTGGATAATCCTGGAAATGGGGTAACGACTTTCGATATTGCCTTAGTGAGTAAGCATTTATTGGGTATTCAATCATTGGGTTCGCCTTATAAAATAATTGCTGCGGATGTGAATAAAGATGGCGAAGTGAGTGCAGCCGATATGTTGTATATGCGAAAGGTGATTTTGAGAGCTTTGCCAGAGTTTCCGAACAATACATCATGGCGATTTGTGGATAAAAATCATGTTTTCACCAATCCTGAAAACCCATTTATTTCAGATTTTCCAGAGGTGGTGAACATCAATAATTTACCGATAGCGGCTCAAGCGAATTTCGTTGCTATTAAAATTGGGGATGTGAATAATACCGTGAATCCACTCAATTTAATAGGTGGAAATGGGGTGGAAATTCAAGTCAGGAATGCCAAAACCTTGAATTTTGAAGTACAAGATGTGGAGATGCAAGCCGGTTTTGAATACACGATTCCTTTCAAATCCACTGACTTTAAGGCACTCGGATACCAATTTACACTCAATCATACTGAGGGGGTGGAGGTAGTGAAAATCATCAGCGGCACATTGCCTTCGATGAGCGATAATAATTTTGGCAAGTTTAAAAATGCTTTGACAACCAGTTGGAACGGCAGTTTTAATGATAAAAATGCAGAAGCTTTTAGTCTTGTTTTAAGAGCGAATAAAAATGTGAAACTGAGCGATATATTGACCATCGGTTCAAATATTACTTCGGCAGAAGCTTATGATAAAAATGGTGAGACGATGAATATTTCACTGACTTTCAAAAGATTAACGAATGGCGTTTTAGGAAATAATAGTGAAAATATGGAGTTAAGCGACATCCCGAACCCTTTCGGGACTGAGGGGGGTAATTTTAATCTCAATCAAAATGAGCCGAATCCTTTTGAGAGCGAAACCAAGATTTCATTCAATATTCCAAAGGAAACACAAGGGAAATTAACAGTTTTTGATGCCACAGGTCGGATTGTGAAAACGGTGAACAGCCTATTTAAAAAAGGGTATAATGCTGTTGATATTCAAAAATCTGAATTAAGCACAACAGGCGTTTTCTTTTACCGCCTTGATACGCCGACACATTCGGCTACTAAAAAGATGATTGTAACACAGTGAAGTAGAGACATTAGATAATAGACATTTAGACATTAGACGGTCTAAAATCTAACTTCTAATCATCTAATATCTACTCAGTAAAGATATCGTTTTGAGTTTTAGATCGGTTTTTTTGATGAAGTCTCACGTCCTTTTTGGTACGTGGGACTTTTTTTAAATAAACTCATCCACAGCCACCGCTTCTTTCAAATCTATCAAAGGCACATTCACCCGCTTCATCGTTTCGAGTGTAGCCGCCACGGTGGAAAGACCGGGCGCAAAGAACAATCCTAAAACGGGAATGGATAAAAGCGTCAAAAACATAGCACCATTGCCGATAGCGAGCCAACGGTAGCGGTTGGAAAATGCCTTGCTTTCTTTCACATTGTAGTATTTTTCAAGGGAATAATCGAGATTGCCGTAGCCAGCGTAGAAGGCTTGGACGAAAAATAGAATCAAAGGCGCAATAAATCCGAATACAGGAATCAAGGCTAAAACCAATAGCCAGAGGGTGTACCAAATCTCCTTCGTCATGTTGCGGAGGCTCAAGTACATACCCCTCAGTATCAGGCGGAAATTGGTAAGCGAAAAGAACGGCGGGTCATAAACAGGCTGCCCTGTAATATGTTCCTGCACCTTCGCCGCTAAGGGCGACATAAAAGGCGCGACCAAACCCATCAAAAATATGCGATAAACGAACAAACCCGCTACTGCGAGGATAACCCAACTCACGCCGCGTGCAATGTTTTCAAAAAAATGAAAACCCCACCAATTATTGGGATAGCCCATGACCAAATAGAAGGATAAATCGTCTGATAAAAGATAGGCTGCATAAGCAATAGAGCCACCCAATATCAAACTGATGAACCCAGGGATTACGATGTAAGACCAAAGGCGTCTTTGAGCAATAACACTGAATGCCTTGCCATAACTGAGGATTCCGTCGAAAAAATCTTTATACATATCTATGAATTTCTATGAATTATTTTAATGTTGGAACTTTAACCGTAATTTTGTTTAATCTTTTACATACAAACAATTGTAAAGGTATTTTCATTCTATTGATGTTCTCTATTTTAGACAAAACTATTTTTTTTAACTACTAAACCTTCCATTTAAGGTATCCAAAGAAAACAACTATAATATGAAGTTAGACATACTCGCCATTGGCGTTCATCCCGACGACGTAGAACTCTCTTGCAGCGGCACTCTTTTACGGCATATTCAAAAAGGTTATAAGGTCGGATTGCTTGACTTAACGCTTGGAGAATTGGGTACGCGCGGCAATGCTCAAATCCGAACCGAAGAAGCCATGGCTTCTGCTCAACTCATCGGTGCGCTCGTGCGTGAGCAACTCGACCTTGAAGATGGCTTTTTTACGCATAATCAAGAGAATTTATTGAAAATTGTAAGGGCTATTCGACAATATTGCCCGACTATTATTTTCACAAATGCTCTTGAAGACCGCCATCCCGATCATGGTCGAGCAGCAAAACTGAGTGCGGATGCTTGTTTTTTATCGGGTCTGATTAAGGTCGAAACGTTGGATAAAAATGGTGTACCTCAAGCACCGTGGCGACCAAAACATGTCTATCACTATATTCAAGATAGAGCTTTGAAGCCTGATTTTGCAGTGGATATTTCAGATTTTATGGATAAAAAATTTGAACTTATTATGGCATATAAATCACAATTCTTTGACCCCCTCAGTAATGAGCCTGTTACACCCATTTCGAGTAAGGATTTTTTGGATTCGTTGCGGGGGAAAGATGCCGTTTATGGGCGGTATATAGGCGTGCAGTATGCGGAAGGTTATAATGTTAGTAGAGTGATTGGCGTAGATGATGTCTTTGATTTGGTTTGATTTCATTACTTTTGCTCGCCAATTTTATTTATCAAACTTTAAAAAAATCATTAGCCCTCCATTTTTAAGGCTAACGATGACCAACTCAATTATGAATATCCTCATTATCGGTGGCGGCAATATGGGCTTGACTTATGCTCAAGCGTTCCTCCGCTCTCACGTAACGACCCGCGAGCAATTGATGATTCTTGAACACTTGCCTGAAAAAGCAGTACAGCTTCAAGAACTTGATATTGCCAATATTTATTTGGATTCAAAAGATTGTATTCAAAAGGCGGATGTTATCATTTTAGCCGTAAAACCTCAAGATTCTGCTTCACTTTTTGAACAATTGCGCCCGAATACAAACGAAGGGCAAGTGTTTTTGACGATTATGGCAGGGGTGAAAATCAAAGCCATTCAAGACTTTTTAGGGGTCAAAAAAGTGATTAGAGCCATGCCGAATCTACCCGCTCAAATCGGGCAAGGCATGACCGCGTTTACCTCTACGGATGAAGTGACTCGCCTCGAACTCGTGATGATTCAAAACCTTCTGGCGACTACGGGCAAGACACTTTTTCTTGAAAAAGAGGACCAAATTGATGCTGTGACGGCAATTTCAGGCTCAGGTCCAGCATATGTTTACTTCTTCATGGATGCTATGATGAAGGCTGCACGTGAGATGGGCTTTTCAGAATCTGAATCAGAATTGCTCGTGGTGCAGACGTTTACAGGCGCGGTGGATTTATACAACAAATCGAATATCCCTTGCGAAGAATGGATTAAGCGAGTAGCTTCTCGCGGTGGCACGACTGAAGCAGCTCTCAACTCATTCAAAGCCAATACGCTGCATCAAGACATTATTGATGGCGCAATGGCAGCATTGCATCGGGCTGAAGAATTGGGAAAATAGTATAAAACCACTGAAAATAGCTTGAAAATAAGGGCTATACTGAGGGGGAGGTTTATAAAAAAAAATGCATAATTTATTGACTGTCAATAAATTATGCAATTTTTTTTATAAAATATTGGTTTTGAGTTAAAAAGGCACTTATTTTGTTATCATTTAAAATTAATATATTTTTTAAATTTTTAATAACAAATTTAATCCTAAACCGATGATAAAAATTATCCTCCCATTACTTATGTTGATACCCTTCAGTATTTTTGCTCAAAATGCTGAACAAGACCTTGAAAATGGTGTCAAAATTTATAATTCCCTTCAAGAGTATATCGCACCATACGTTGATGCTTCCAAAATAACTTCTGACGTAATTAATAGTGTGAAAAAACGCGTGAAAGATGGTTCAGCATTCCTTGATAAAGTCATTGAAAATGGTTCGGCGGAGCAAATCAAAACGGCTCGTTATTTCAAAATTAATTTTAAATATAAGCAAGCTTATGTATATGGTATTAAATCAGATAATGCTGCTTGTTTTAAGGAAATGACTGCCATAAAAGATGAATTTGAAAGCTATGGAGATGCTTCAAAATTTCCTTTGCGCTATAAATTTGAAGGCAAAAGTTTTGTGATTAAGTATGAAGATTTTGCACCATCTCTTTCTCTATTTTATACGGTCATGTCCGAGTTAGGAGGCTCGATGAACAAGCCTGCCATTCAGTATGAATATGCTAAAAAAACGTATAATTTTCCTAAAATTGAACCTTGGTATAAATATATTGCCGCTACTCAAATTGTCGATTATCTGACTGATAAAAAGCAATTTGATAACGAAATGGCTCAATATGCCTTAGAGCAAATGAAAATTTATACCAATGATTTGACTGCCAAAGAGCGAGAATCGGTGGCTAATATCAACTACCCGACCCCCCTCAGTTCAAGCAAGGCTATCAAATCGGTTTTAGAAAAAACGCCTAATTTCACAGATAATGCCCGTATTTGCGGAGAAGCTGCCATAATACTGATGAAAAATGATGAAAGAGACGATCAGACTGTCTTGGATTTTTTTAAAGCGGCTTTGAAGGGCGATAAATATGTGAATGATGCTTTGGCGTTTGCTCAATCAAGGCTGAGTGAACAGAATATAGTGTTGTTAGAAGATGTTGATAAAAATAATTTCAAAGTAGAAAATAAGCAATTGGGCATTAATGTATTAGACAAATTATCTGCTACAATAGCAGATACTCAATGCGATGATTTGAAAAAATATGCAGATGGTTATGGTGCATTTGGTGAAGCAATGAAAGCTAAAATTTTTACTGAACGCTACAATAAATGCTTGAATACGAAGAAAAAAGAGGAAGAACGTCGCGTAGCTCAACA
Source organism: Saprospiraceae bacterium (assembly GCA_043744275.1). Lineage (GTDB taxonomy): Bacteria > Bacteroidota > Bacteroidia > Chitinophagales > Saprospiraceae > JAAFJT01. The sequence continues at coordinate 4,854 of JAYTUY010000257.1, read as the reverse complement.
AAAAGCAGAAGAAGCACGGCGCGAAAAAGAACGCCGCCGAGCTGAACGTGAAACGCATTTTTATGCGGGCGTGAATGTGTTTCCACTATTTTCAAAACCAATAGATTTAGGTGGTGTTTTGAATTTTGGTGCTAAAAATATGCTCGTTGAAGTGTCTTACTTGAATGTGACTAAGAAAAAAGAGAACTATTTTGACCTACAAGCAAGAGATATTAAAAATGTGCCTGAGCATAAATGGGATGGTTATTTCGCCCATTTAGCTTTGAAATTTGCTGCAAAAAAAAGCAGCAGTAAAAATAGTAAAATGTATGCAGGACCCTTAGTCGGTTATAATGTCAGAACTTTTGAACCGTTTCAAGCCAATGTAACGAATACGACGACTAATAAAGTAAGCAGTCAAAATTTCGCTCCGACATCGAAGCAGTATATTTTGATGTACAATATGGGTGCAATATTTTTATCAGGCTTGGGTGGAGATATGTACGTTGGCATTGGAGCGGCTTACAACCAATTCGACGGCGGTAATGGTACCTATTGGAATAAGGATAATTACAAAATTGACGATTCTTTTTTGACCAATAGAAAATCAAATTATTATAGTTTCACAATGCGGTTAGGTATATCAATCGGCTTTGGATGGTAAACTACCCCCTCAGTATTTTGCTAAATTTTGCTAAAAATTAGTGAAACAGAAGGCATTATTCACAAATAAAGAGAGCCTTTTCGACAATCGAAATGGCTCTCTTTATTATAAATTTCAAATTTCAAATTTCAAATTTCAAATTTCAAATTCCTAATTCCTAATTCCTAATTTCAAATTCCTAATTCCTAATTCCTAATTCCTAATTCCTAATTCCTAATTCCTAATTTCAAATTCCTAATTTTTACCAGTTTTTGTTTTATCAGTGGCTACATTAGACGCTTTCTCGATTTCGTCATATACTTTTCTGATAGTCAATGTTTTTTCATCATTGTCCATGATGACAATCACCTTATACACACCTTCGCGTTGAGCAGAAAGATCGACAGAGATATTGTTCAAGCCCGATAAAAGCATTTTAGTGCCTTGCCAAACGACGGTATTTTTACCATCTACTATTTGCAAAACTGAGCCACCATCTTTCATAGCATCAACAGTAAAATTGAAAGATTTATTTACTGTCTCGCTTGAAAGCTGAACCAGCATGACATTCGACTCTAACTTTTTATTGATAGAAAGCACTTCTGAGTAACTGAATGTGCCATCAAAATCAACTTGTTTGAGGCGATAATAGATTCTGGCACCTGTGGCTTGAGGGTCGAGGAAGTTATATTTTTTTGAAATTTTGGAAGTTCCTGCTCCTCTGACGGTACCTGCCGTTTGAAATTCAGAACCATTTTCAGATTTTTCAAGGATAAACATAGAGTTATTGATTTCGAAATCTGTACTCCATGAAAGCATGACACCGATAGGAAATTCTTCAGCGCGAAGCATTTGGTCGTAGTTACATTCTGCTTTGAGGTTTTGAATATTCAATAATACAACTACTGCAAAAACAGAGAATAAGCGAATGTGATGAATATTTTTCATAGATTTTTTAGTTTAAAATGTGTTTAACAACTTGTTCAGGAAAATATGTTTACAAATCAAACTTATTTTTCAATATTTTCCTTTTCCCATTTTCAGAAACTGTGACGTTAAAATTCGTTAAATTCTGTTAAGAGGATTTTAAAGTTGTTGTGTTGAAATCTATTATGTACTATTTTTATACTTAATAATTATGATTGAAATTTTTAATCAAATTTTGATTCAAACTTTTCAATCAAAAATCAGTCAAATAAGGGCGATTTCAACAATAAAATTCACTTTTTTATTCATTTCAATTAATCTAAAAACGTACCAAAATGATTAATAAAAATATATTTACTCGTTTTTTAAGCATAATTACTCTAATTGGGGTAGTGTCTTCATGCAGCCCTGAACTGCGTCCGTTTACCAGCAATTTGCTGAAAGAAGGGGAATGGAGTGACAGCGATTTGAGAAAAATTCAATTTTATTTATCCAATGATTTAGTCATAAGTCGAGCTTTGACGGGTGGCAGCAGCGAAATTACTTCGGGTACAATAAAAATGGTGAAAGGTGAAAAGGTGGAAGAAGTCCGTATTCCTCAAGGAACACCGGGCGTTTTTTTATTCAGATCCGATAAAGACCATTTTGCTATTGGTTTTGATGGCGCATCAGATAAAAGATATTTGATGTTCGGACCCAATCCGAAACAACGAGGTACTTATGTTTTGTTGGCATCTGAATGGAAAGATAGGCAAGGCAAAGTGCGCTTCGATGATAAATTCTATTTCACCAACCCCGACGGTGCATGGGCAAACCTGATGGTCGATTTGAGGAAAATTAAAAAAGTGGAGGTGACATCTAATACCGTCAGAGGAAGAAGGGTTGAATGAGTTGAGAGTTTTGAGTTGAAAGTTTTGAGTTCAAACTCTCAACTCTCAACTTAAAACTCTCAACTAAACTCAGGGTTATTGGTTAAAATAAATAGGTGTAATGCCTTCCATATTTTTTATTTTTCTCTCAAACCATTTGACTGGAGCTTGTGTTTTATCTCCAGTAGCTGTATCGCATTTAAAAAAGATGTAGTAGAGTTGTAAACAATAGCCTATTTTGTCGAATAACATATCAAGGCGAGCGGCGGCTTCATCAGGTTCATCTTCGAGGACTTCTAACCGCCAACAATAATAGGCTTCATCGTGCAACTCGATTATATCTAAAACGGTAGGGTCATTGATATAATTCTCAGCAAAAAGGCGCGCTAAAATACTATGATGTTTAGACCAGTCGCGCGGATAATTTTTATCTTCGATGTATTTGAAGCTATCATGTAGTATGGTAATGAGTCGCAGCTTTTGACGGTCGTTTATACTGAGGGGGGTAGCAATTCGATTGATATTGTTATAGATTTCAGGGATATGATATAGTACTTTACCTTCTGGATGTCCATAACGAGGCTCTCCCCAAAGCAAACCACTGATAATGTCAGGGTGGCTGATGAGAGTCAACTCCGATTCCGTTTCGGGTTGTAAAATATCCAAAATATCTTTTTCTGTAATCGGATTATGGCTCATTACTGCTCGGGTATTTCTACTAATATTTTTCTTTGTTAAACTTTAGTTAAATTGAAATTCTTCATTCAACAAGCAGACCACTTAATACGTTCATAGAGCGTATTAGATTTTAAAAGTTATTGATGTTATTGCAATTCTTTTTTTTAAATCACAAAATTAAGCAACATTATGAAAAATCTATTATCTCTTATTGGCGCAGGTTTAGTTGGTGGATTGATAGTAGTGGGCGCTATGCAGTTAACTGGTAAAAAAGTAAATGTAGCACCTCAAACTAATTTAGCCAAATTCGCCAGCGACAATACAACTTTTTCAGGCGCAATTGATTTGACTACAGCTGCAGCGGTAGCATCTCCAACAGTTGTATATATAGAAGCAGCTGAATCAAAAGAGACTGCGCAAAAGCGCGCTCAAGAATATTATGACAATGATCCATTCGCTCAGCTTTTTGGCGGCTTCGGATTTAGAATGCCTCAGAAAAAAGGAACTGGCTCAGGTGTCATTGTTTCAAAAGATGGTTATATAGTTACGAATAATCACGTCGTTGATTTTGCAGACAATGTGAATGTGACTCTTAGTGACAATCGCAAATTCGTAGCAAAAGTGGTGGGTACTGACCCTAAATACGATTTGGCAGTTATCAAAATTGAATCTTCTGATTTGCCAGTCGTTCAGAAAGGTAATTCTGATAATTTAAAAATAGGTGAGTGGGCTTTAGCTATTGGTTTTCCATACGATATTGGTACGACAGTTACGGCAGGTATTATCAGTGCTACTCATAAAAAGATAGGCGTGAGCGAAACCCGCAATGTGATGGAAGATTTTATCCAAACAGATGCAGTCGTCAATCCAGGTAATTCAGGCGGTGCATTGGTAGATGCTCAAGGCAAATTGATAGGTATTAATACTGCTATTCAAACCCGAACAGGTAGCTACGAAGGCTATTCTTTTGCGATACCAGTCAATACGATGTCAAAAATAACGGATGAAATTATCAAGACAGGTGGTGTAAAGCGCAATAATAATACTAATTCGTTATCATCACCTCAAGCCAATACAACCAAACGCCCTGCTTTAGGCATTAAAATGATTAGTGATGAATATTTTGAAGAAGCTTCGAAAGATTTAAACCTAAATGTAGCATCGGGTGTTATTGTATCTGAGGTTTTAGATGGGAGTTCTGCACAATATGCAGGCATTTTACCCAACGATGTGATTGTGAAAGTGAATGATATTTCGGTTCGCTCTACAGATGATTTGAGAAATAGATTGGCTCAATCCAAGATAGGAGATGTTTTGAAAGTGACGGTTTTTAGAAATGGTAAAACCAAAGAAATACCAGTATCTCTAAAATCTTAAAATATTTCAAATAAAAATCTGACGGTTTCTTGACAATAGATTTTATTTATCATTGAACTTTTCATACCGCCATTATGTTATTACAATATATAAAGAGACTTGTTTAAAGTTGGTTTTTCGTTTTGTTTTGATGCGTCTGACCTCACGGTTGGACGCTTTTTTTATGTCCTTATTTTTCATCATCATATCATTAGTTTTTTGTCGGCATTATTTTTTTTAAAAAAAAAGGAAAAAATATTTGACATTTAGTGATTCATCTTTACATTTGCATCGCTTTTGAAAGAAGGCGCAAAAAACAAGCAGTTTGGTCCGTTCGTCTATCGGTTAGGACACTAGATTTTCATTCTAGGAAGACGAGTTCGATTCTCGTACGGACTACAA
>JAYTUY010000256.1:0-13313 GCA_043744275.1 Saprospiraceae bacterium | reverse complement strand
TTTTTTGTGATACTTTAATTTGATTAAAAAAATATTTATAAATATTTGAAAATCAATTAGTTATAAATATTATCTTCCGATTGAAATTTGTATTTTTTATAAAAAAAATCTGCTTGATTTCAAGGAAATCAAGCAGATTTTGATGCTTATACTGAGGGGTGCACTAATCTTTAATCTTTCACAGTTGCCTGTTTTTTCTTAGGCAATTTTTCGGGCGTCTCTTTTTTACGCATATATAAAGATAAGACAACACCACCGATTAATAAAACGGCGACTATACCCAACGAAACACCCACAGGAATGTGTATAACTTCCTCCAACATCATTTTTAACCCTATAAAAGCGAGGATGAGTATTAAAGCTTTTTCAAGGTATTCAAATTTTTCCATCGATGCAGCCAATACAAAATATAAAGAGCGCAAGCCCAAAATAGCAAATATATTGCTGCTAAAAACGAGGAAAGGATCTTGGGTAATAGAAAAAACGGCAGGAACTGAGTCAAAAGCGAATAAAATATCCGTTGATTCGACAACTAAAAGGGCAACAAATAGCATGGTGGCAGTCCTTTTACCATCAATTTTTACGAATAAATGACCCTCGCCAAACGTATTATTGAGGGGTATTACTTTTTTTATAGCACTTGTTGCCCAATTATTATCAAAATTGACATCTGCTGATTCGTCTGTAACTGCCATTTTGTAAGCAGAATATAAAAGAATAGCACCGAACAAATAATTGATCCAACTAAATGCAGTTACTAAAGCAAATCCGACCCCTATCATCAGGCCTCGTGTCACAATAACCCCGATAATGCCCCAAAATAAAATATTGTGTTGGTACTGAGGGGGTATTTTGTAGTAAGACATAATGAGGGCAATGACGAAAAGATTGTCTACGCTGAGTGCTTGTTCAATTAAATAACCTGTGAGATATTGTATAGCAGCATCTTTGCCAGATAAATGTTTCCCGAAATTGAGCCAATCATATTCATACAAGCCATAAATAACAAATGAAAAAAGCAAGCCCAACGAAATCCAACCTAAAGTCTGTCGAAAAGATTCTTTGACCGTTGGTACACCATGCCGCAATTTGCTAAGAATGGAGAGGTCAATAGCGAGTAAAATAAAAACCAAAATAAGAAATGAGATCCAAATGAGCATATTATTGATTGTTAAAATGAGTCTGACTAAAACACACCGTTTGTTTTTAAAGTTCAAAATGGCGGCGAAGGTCTTTAATTTTTACAATAGTTAGACGCATTTTTGACAGTTAAGATTCCTTATTCGTAACGCAATGATTCTATTGGGTCGAGCCGAGAGGCTTTCAAGGCAGGATATAAACCTGCAAAAAGCCCTACAACAAAACAAGTGATAAGCCCTAAAGTAATCCATGCCCAAGGCATCACAAAGGAACCTTTGAAAAGCAATGAAACGCCGAAGCCTGCCAATACGCCTAAAATAATGCCTGCAATGCCACCCATTTGGCAAATAACAATGGCTTCGGTTAGAAATTGATATAATATGCTGCCACGAGTAGCCCCTAAAGCTTTGCGAATACCGATTTCGCGTGTCCGCTCAGTCACGCTTACAAGCATGATATTCATCAAACCGATGGACGCACCGAGCAACGTTATTAAACCAATAGCGATGGTTGCCCAGCGTATTTTGACAGTATTTTCTTTGAGAATAGCTAAAAGGCTATCACTTTTGAAAACCTCAAAATCGTCTTCTTTCCCGATTTTCAGCTTTCTAACTTGTCGGAATAGCCCCATAGCTACATCCGTTGCGTTGTCCATATCTAATGCCGATTGCAGCCCCACACTAATAGCGTAATCAGCACCTTTATTGTCATAAATGCGTTTGGCATTGAGCAAAGGAATCATGACAAAACGGTCGCCGCCTTGTCCGCCACCGCCTGAACCTTTTGATTTCAAAACCCCTACCACGAGATAGCGAACGTTGCCAATTAAAATATCTTGATTGACTGCTTTTTCATTATTATTATCAAAAAGAAGCTTGACGATTTCAGTGCCTATAATGACTTTATTCGCTCCGCTTTGAAGTTCATTGTCTGAAAAGCCACGCCCGTTGAGGAGTTCATGTCCTTTTACATCCAGATAATTGTCGTCGATGCCATAAACAGTGACATTGGGATTTGTTTTTTTATCTTGCTTTTGTACAGTCGCGTTGCCCGCTGGTGTGATAGAAAGAGTCACTTTTGAAGGAAATTCATATCGCTGTTTGAACTCAAAGGCTTGGTCATAATCAATCGGCTCGCCTATTTTTGAGCGTCTGCCGCCTCTATTGCCTTTGATATTTTGCGATTTTCTTTCGATGGCGAAAGAATTCGTTCCCATATCGTTGAAGCTATCGTTGAGAGAGAAAAGCACACTATCCAATGCCGTCAGAATGCCTACCAACGCCATCAACCCAACAGCTATAATAAGGAGTGTCAAAACCGTTCTCAACGAATTGGCTTTAACAGAAGCTAAGGAAATTTTGAATATTTCGCTAAAGTTCATTGTATCGTTTGTTTCAACTTTTCAAAAAAGCATAATAATTCACGAATTTACTTTTTATCAATAATGCCTACATGAAATGATAGATTAAAACAGTATTTTAATAGATGAAACGCGCTTTATCTAAAATTTTCAAAGAGCCTACTTAAATCATGATGTCCTTTTTTTATTTAAAATGTACCTTTGTTTTATTTTAAAAAAACAGACAATTGATTTGAAAAAGATAGATACGCTGGATAGAAAAACCCCACCACCCATTCATGAAGTCACTTCATTGACCTTGCCATACCCCTCAGTATCGCACCTCGATAACGGCATTCCCGTGTATGAAACGCGCTCTGGCACGCAGGAAATTATGAAAATTGAAATCGTTTTTCTATCAGGTCGCCCACATGAGCATAAGCGGCTCGTATCTCGCTCAACGGCGCGGATGTTGCGCGAAGGAACGAAATCTTATAATGCAGCTGAATTGGCTGAGCAAGTGGATTTTTATGCAGGCACTTTGCAAACGCCCGTCAATTTGGATACAGGCGGCATTGTTTTGTATTGCATGACTAAGCATTTTCCGAAACTTGCACCCATTTTAGCCGAAATATTATTAGAGCCGGCTTTTCCAGAAAAAGAATTAACGACTTATACTGAAAATAATATTCAATCCCTTTTAGTAGAATTATCCAAAAATGATGTCCTCGCTTATCGCAAAATAACAGAAATTATTTTTGGTGAAAATCATCCCTATGGCTATAATTCTACGCCCGATGATTATAGAGCATTGACTCGGGCTGATTTAATAAAACACCATCAAGAGCATTTTACTTCTGATAATTGCTTGATTTTTTTGAGTGGAAAAACCGATGAATCAATCTTGAAACTGTTGAATCAATATTTAGGTCAAATTAAAACTTCCGGTTGCTTCGTTCCTCGCAATGACAATAATAGCCCCCTCAGTATTTCTACTCAAAAACCTCAAAAAGTGAAGGTGAAAAATGCGGATACTTTGCAAACAGCTATTCGCATAGGCAGACCATTTGGTAATAGAAATAATCCCGATTTTAATGGCTTTTTTGTTTTGAATACCATTTTTGGCGGCTATTTCAGTTCAAGACTGATGACCAATATTCGGGAGAAAAAAGGCTACACCTATAATATATACTCCTCCCTCGATTTGATGCATCACGATGGTTATTTTTATATTTCATCGGAAGTAGGCAATCGCTTCGTTAAAAAAGCATTGGCAGAAATTTATCTTGAAATGGAAAAAATGCAAAATGAACCTGTGAGTGCGGAGGAATTAAAAATGGTTCAAAACTACTTGCTCGGCAATATGTTAAATATGGTAGATGGTCCTTTTGCCGTATCGGATGTCGTTAAGTCGTTTATTACTGAGGGGATAGATTTGAGTCATTTCCAACAATTTGTTGAGAAAATAAGAAGCATTACGCCACAAGAAATACAAGCTCTGGCTCAAAAGTATTTTAAAAGAGAGGATATGTTTGAGGTGATTGTTGGCGTTTGATTTAGATAATCAATATTTTATAAAAAATTCAGCATTAAAAAAATGAAATTTCTATTTTATATAGTGGTCATAATATTTCTTTATCGCGTTCTTTTTCGCCCGAAAGTGATTGTAGAACATCGTCATTTGTATGATAAAAAAACGCCTGAAAAGAAAAGCGTCAAGAGCGATAAAATGGGCGATTATACGGATTACGAAGAAATCAAATAAAGGATATGAAAGAACTTATCCTTTACAACGATGCTCATTTCGTTGCCTTCAATAAGCCTGCCCTTGTGCCTACCCAGCCCGACCCAACGGGCGATGCTTCCCTTTTACAGCTTGCAGAAGATTTTCTGAAAGTCAAATTATTCGTCATTCATCGGCTCGACCGAGTGGCATCAGGTATTGTTGTTTTCGCTAAAACGGAAGCGGCTGCCGCCAATCTTTCGAAGCAATTTCAAAATAAAGAAACGCATAAAACCTACCTCGCGGTAGTTGAAAATAAACCCCTGAAAGATGAAAGTACCTTGATTCATTATCTCAAAAAAAATGCATCAAGCAACACCTCCAAAGCCTTTGATGAAGAAATAAAAGACTCAAAACGGGCAGAAATGCGCTATATACTGAGGGGGTCGAGCGATAGGTATTTTTTATTAGAAATCACGCTTTTGACGGGTCGGCATCATCAAATCAGAGCGCAATTGGGTAAAATTGGTTGCCCAATAAAAGGCGATATCAAATATGGTGCAAGGCGTTCTAATCCCAATCGGGCGATACATTTGCACGCTTGGCAGTTGATTTTGAAGCATCCTCAGACGGGAGAAGCGACGAAATTGAAGGCAGAACCTGATGGAACTGATGCTTTGTGGCAGTTCTTTATGAAACAGTTTATGGTCTAATTTATTGAAAACCAATGGGTTATGATATTTAAATTTTTCATTTTTTTTCTTAGTAATTTACTTGTACTTTGACACTGCAAAAAAGAGTAAAATCAATTAGAGCTCATTAGATTACAACAAAACGAATTAAAATATGACAAAACGAACAATTTTAAGCATTACATCATTTTTTCTCATGGCGTTTGGGCTAACTTTTTTAATTAGCCAACTTCCAACAATAATGTTTTTTTCTGTAGACCTTAAAGACATTCTTTGTGGTTTCGGTCCTTTAATTAGCGGACTCATTTGCTATCAACTTTTTAAAACGACCACCACTTATTCCATTGGCGGCACGCAACCTTTAAAAGCTTGGCTAATTGTCATTATTTCTGCTACCACATACATTTTGACAAACTCAAAAAACGGTTTTGGAATGAATGTTTTCATGGCAGCAACACAAATTATTTACTGCTTTGGTGAAGAATTTGGATGGCGACATTATTTACAAAGTGCTACAAACGATTTGAATAAATGGCTTCAATCTTTTATAATAGGACTTGTTTGGTTCGGCTGGCATTTCTCATGGTTACAAGAACCAATCAAGGCAATGACTGGGCAAAATATGGATGCACCTTTAACTTTTATTATCATTTGTGCCATTATTGCACTGTCATTACTCTCCTCTCTACTTGGCTCTTTTATGAAAAAGACTCACTCAATACTATTGCCAACTATTTTACATTTCGCAGTTAAATCAAATATACCAACATTGATAGTTGCCTTAACTTTAATAATAATCACCATTGTAACTTGGGACAAATTTTACATTGGAAAAAAACTGGTAGTTGATAATCGGAATGCTTTTAACCAACTGAGCTAAACTCACAATAGAGCAAAAAAAAGTTTCACAAAATTTTGAGTGATGTAATAAAAAAAGGCTTCCGTAATGGAAGCATTGTGGGAATTGAGGGGTTCGAACCCCCGACCCTTCCGATTATAAATCGGAATGCTTTGAACCAGCTGAGCTAAACTCCTTTGGAAATAAGATTTTCAATATATTTTCTACTTTTTTTACTCTTAACTTCTAATTCACGGCGATAAGCTGCTTGTTTATTTTCAAAATATTCTTGATAAACAATCTGCCAATCTTTGGCTTTGCCAGTGAAACCATCGTGATTCATTAGATGTTTTTGAAGTCGTTGTTCGGGTGTCATGGTGGTATGCCCGATATAGTAACGATTGAGAGTAGTAGAAAATAGTATGTATAGAAATGCCATAAAACAAAAAAAAGGTCTTCGTTTATGAAGACCTTTTGTGGGAGTTGAGGGGTTCGGACCCCCGACCCTTCCGATTATAAATCGGAATGCTCTGAGCCAACTGAGCTAAACTCACAATAGATCAAAAAAAAAGTCTCCAATTTGGAGACTTTTTGTGGGAGTTGAGGGGCTCGAACCCCCGACCCTCTGCTTGTAAGGCAGATGCTCTGAACCAGCTGAGCTAAACTCCCTAAATTATATTAACAAAAAAAACTTGTCGACTCTTCCGATTGATAAATCGGAATGCTCTGAACCAGCTGAGCTAAACTCCCTTTTTGTATTAAAAACTGCCTTTTCTTGTAAGGCGGTGCAAAGATAGTTTTGTTTTTTAAAATTGCAAATATTTTTTAACTTTTATTCAGGTCTTAATTTTTTTATATACATCTCCACATAATCCACCATTTGTTTTGACTTGTATTGCATAACAAAACGAGGGTGCTCTAAAGCAACAATTTTATCAAAAAAATGATACTTTTCATTGAGTTTTCTTAGAAATTGCACATTTTTACCTGTGCCAAGACAAAAACACACATCTCTTTCAAAGCCCATTTTCAATAGAGTTTCAATATTATTGACGATATAATCATACACGGCTTCCGTCAATTTGGGACTATCGTAATAATTGTAATTGACTTCTCTACCTCTATCATTTCTTTTTGTAAAACCCAAAGGGCAAACGGAATTGATATAAAAATCGCCATAAAAGGCTTCCACTCCGCCAAAAGCCTTAATGATTTCGTAAACAAAAATGGATGATAATTCCTTCGTTTCTGGAATGGCGTCAGTTATGATGCCGCACTTTTCTCTCAATCGAACTGAATCTGTAAAAGGAATGCCTGTTACGCCTGCTCCAAATCTACCTGGATTGATGCCCATTATCAGGCGTCGAGGGTGTGAATCGTTGTAAAATTTTCGATAAAATACTTCAGTGACGCTTCGTACTGAGGGGTCTTGATACGGATTCATAACGCATATATGCTCAGGCAAAGGCACATTGAGCGCAAGATTGAGATTATAATCAATAATTTTATCGGCAAAGGTCATTGAAAATTGGGACGTTTATATTCATTTTGTTAAAAAATATTCGATTGCCAATTTATAACCCATGATGCCCATACCGACAATAATGCCAGCAGCTTTAGCAGAAATATACGAATGATGTCGAAAGGCTTCCCGTGCATGAACATTAGAAATATGCACTTCTACAAAAGGCACTTTCACTGCACCAATGGCATCCGCTATGGCGATAGAAGTATGCGTGAAAGCACCTGCATTCAAGACCACACCTATATAATTCTCATCAAACCCAACAGCATGTATTTTATCTATCAACACACCTTCATGGTTGCTTTGACAATATTCGATGGATACTGAGGGGTACGTCCTTTGCAAAATGGCTAAGTAATCTTCAAATGTTTGGCTGCCATAAATATGTGGCTCTCGCTTGCCCAACAAGTTCAAATTGGGTCCGTTTATGATTAAAATTTTCATTTTCATTTTTAAATAAAAAATATTTATCATCATAAAACATTAATTATCAATGCTTTATATCTTATCTCATAATTCATAACTCTTCAAAAAAGCTGCCCTTGCATACTCGGTGGCGGCACTGCTCCGACATGGCGATACGCTTTTTCAGTCGCTTCACGCCCACGTGGAGTCCGCATGATATAGCCTTCCATGATGAGGAATGGCTCATGGACTTCTTCAATCGTACCCGTTTCTTCGCCAACGGCTGTGGCAATAGTGGTCAAACCAACAGGTCCGCCTTTAAATTTATGGATGATGGTTGTCAGGATTCGATTGTCCATTTCATCCAAACCGCTTTCATCTACATTCAAAGCATTGAGGGCATATTTTGCAATTTCAATATCAATTTTACCGTCTCCTTTCATTTGAGCGAAGTCTCTGACGCGGCGTAGTAAAGCATTCGCAATGCGTGGAGTGCCTCTACTTCTTCGAGCAATTTCATTCGCCCCCCCCTCAGTAATGGGCAAGTTTAGGATGTCTGCTGATCTGAAAATAATACCTTTCAGCGTCTCCACATCGTAATAATCGAGCAGGCAATTGATGCCGAAACGCGCCCGCATGGGGGCAGTGAGCAAGCCCATACGCGTGGTGGCGCCTATGAGCGTGAAGGGATTGAGCGTAATTTGGATAGAGCGAGCATTAGGTCCCGAGTCAATCATAATATCTATCCGATAATCTTCCATCGCTGAATAGAGATACTCTTCGACGACGGTGTTCAAACGGTGGATTTCGTCTATAAAAAGCACATCGCCTGTATCCAAATTGGTCAATAGCCCTGCCAAATCACCCGGCTTTTCGATGACTGGTCCGCTCGTCATTTTAAGGTTTGCGCCCAATTCGTTGGAGACAATATGTGCCAAAGTGGTCTTACCCAAGCCTGGAGGTCCGTGCAGCAAGACGTGGTCGAGTGCTTCGCCGCGTATTTTAGCAGCACCGATGAATATTTTTAAATTATCAACTATTTTTACCTGACCGCTAAAATCATCCAATGCCTTCGGACGCAAGGCACGTTCAACGATATTTTCATCATTGGATTGATTTTTACCCGTCGGGTCGAGATTTTGATTTGCCATGCAGAGGTCGTAGCGCTACTTTTAATTAAAACAATTTGATTTAAAATGTAAAAATAGGGATTTTTTTATCAAAATAATGCTCTTCTAAATGAATCTACAAGGAAAAATACTGAGGGGGTATTTCTTCCGTTTTAATGAAAAGATTACTTTTGTATCTCATTGAATTTTAATTTAAAAAAATTGTTTTATGAAAAAAATATTGTTCGCACTCATCATTTTAAGCCAATTTTCCTTCATTTTTCAGGAAAAACCAACCGTGACTGCCGATTATTTGATGGGTAAATTTGACCCAACTAAACATGCGGATTTTATTTTAATTGAAAAAAAATATGCAGTCAAACCCGACATGTATTTGCGAAAAGAGACTTACGAAGCCTATAAAAAAATGGCTGATGCCGCTGAAAAAGAAGGCGTGAAGTTGACCATTATTTCAGCGACCCGCAATTTTGATTATCAAAAAACGATTTGGGAAACAAAATTTAATGCTTTGAAAGATAAAACCGCTTGGGCTCGTGCTAAAAAAATATTGCAATACAGTGCCATGCCAGGCAGTAGCCGCCATCATTGGGGAACTGATATTGACCTCAATAATCTTGAAAACAGTCATTTTGAAAAAGGCGATGGTAAAAAAATATATGACTGGCTCTTGAAACATGCCGCTGAATATGGCTTTTGTCAACCTTATACAGCAGGTCGCCCGACGGGTTACAAAGAGGAAAAATGGCATTGGACTTATATGCCACTGTCAAAAGATTTTACCTCTATCGCTGGTAAATACTTGAAAAATGAAATGATTTCAGGTTTTAAGGGGGCTGAATCGGCTACTCAAATTGATGTTGTGAAAAATTATATTTTGGGGATTAATAAGGAGTGTTGGTAGTAAAATGTATTGCGGAACTCCAGTTCCGCATATAGCTTGAGAGCGGAACTGGAGTTCTGCGATACAATAAAAAAAAACTATAAGGCTGTCATACCTTATAGTTTTTTTATTTAAATACCTAAGCTATTGAAAGACAATAGTTTAAATATTGTTATTTTATTGAAAATAGATTAAGCTTCTTTGCTGCTATCTACTTTCTTCGGGTCTTCGTTCATGCCTTTACGGAGTTCATCTTCCACATTGGCGCGCGCGCTGTTGAATTCGCGAACACCTTTGCCTATGCCGCGCATAAGTTCAGGAATTTTATTACCACCAAAAAGGAGTAACACTGCCAAAAAAATGAAAAGCATTTCTTGACCACCCAATCCTAATATCAAAAATAATGGACTCATTTTTTATTAATTTAAAGGATAATTGAAAAATTATAGAACAAAGGTAGATGTTTTGATTGAAAGTTGGATATAGTTCTTAGAAAAACGTTGAATTTTATAGTGTCAAACTTATGTCATTCTATGGATTAGCTTTTTTGCTTTTTATACTATTCACTAATTCATTTACATAAATATGTACTCTCCAGCGATGCCCAATCTCTGCCCCCACCAAAGCAAAAACGCCCAATCCGAAGATGCTATTGCGCGACATTTCAATGATGGGATCATACATTGTGTAAAAGTGCTTCACAATCAGCACTTGAACACAGACCAATAAGGCTGACATCAGAAACAAAAATACTGAAATGGCTCGTGCATGGCGGATATAAACAGGTTTGTCATCCCTCAAAACCCGTCCGAGGAAGCGAATACTGAGAGGGTCATGTGGGTTCATTTTTATCAACTCACCTAATATATGTGCCGCTTTTGAATACTCATGCAAATTATAATGTGAAGCAGCTTTCTGAAAAAGTGTTGACCTGTAAACTTCTTCACCCCTCACGTGAGTAATATTTTGCAAAATAGACGTCTTCACTACCACATCCGCCATCAAAAGATGCTTTCTATACTCACTAATTTCAAAAAGAGCTTTGGTATAAGTCACTAAAAGCTCGAAATATTCTTCAAAATCAAGGAGTAAAATGCTTTTTTCATGGCGCTCATAATAACGCACAATTCGGCGATGTTCAGAACCATCAATGGCTCTGAAATTTCGATAAATAGGCGAATGATATGTTTGCTGTTGAAAAGACATTAAGAAATGATGAATGATTAATTATAAATGATGAATAATATTAACGTCCATAGAAGAATTTTTAGTTCTCCAAAGTTAAGAATTAAATAACAAATTAAGTGACCTTAAAGATGTATATTTTTAATTTTTTTGACAAAATTTTAAAAATTTAACCTAAATGAAGTAAATATTTCTAATAAAACAATTTGAAGGCTTTTTGAAATATTTTGTTTTATTTGTTGAATTACTTTGGAAAAAACTTAAATTTGCCCTTTGTCATCACTCTTGTTTGTAACAGCCGAAATCTATGATTAAATTCAACCATTATGAATATTGAACGCGCCCACGAAGCCCTGAAAAAATACTTCGGATACGATTCTTTCCGCCCCATGCAAGCGGACATTATCCAAACTGTTTACGATAAAAAAGACTGCCTCGTGCTGATGCCAACAGGTGGTGGTAAAAGTATTTGTTTTCAAATTCCAGCGGTCACTACTGAGGGGGTCGCCGTGGTGGTGTCGCCTTTGATTTCATTGATGAAAGATCAAGTGGAAGCATTGAAAACCAACGGTATTCCAGCAGCTTTTATGAACTCATCTCAGAGTTATAATGAGTTACAAAATATTGAAAATCAATTATTTGAAAATAAAATAAAATTACTATACGTATCACCTGAAAAGCTCGTCTCTCAATCTTTTTTACCTGTTTTAAAAAAATTAAAAATTGCTCTTTTTGCCATTGATGAGGCGCATTGTATCTCTTCATGGGGGCATGATTTCAGACCTGAATACACTCAATTGAGCTTTCTCAAAAGCCAATTTCCACAAATTCCTATCATCGCTCTGACAGCTACGGCGGATAAATTGACGCGGAAAGACATTCTTTCTCAACTCAATTTGGACGACCCCTCAGTATTTATTAGCAGTTTTGACCGCCCGAATCTGAGCCTCGAAGTACGCCCTGGTCAGAAGCGGATTGAGCAGATTTTGGAATTTGTGAAGAGTCGCCCTAAGCAAGTAGGCATTATATATTGTCTTAGTCGGAAAAGTACAGAGGATTTGGCGGTCAAATTATTATCGAATAATATAAAAGCGGCGGCTTATCATGCAATGGTGCCTCCGCGCGAACGTTCGCAAGTGCAAGAGGATTTTACGAACGATAAAATTCAAGTGGTGTGTGCTACGGTGGCGTTTGGAATGGGCATTGATAAATCCAACGTGCGGTGGGTGATTCATTATAATTTGCCTAAAAATATTGAATCCTATTATCAAGAAATTGGTCGCGCAGGGAGGGATGGAGCGCCGGCTGACACCATTTTATTTTATAGCATGGCAGATGTCATGGCTTATCGTGAAATGTTTTCGGAAGCCAGTGGGGCAAATATGGACATACAAAATGCTAAACTCGATAGAATGCTTCAATTTGCTGATGCTCAAATTTGTCGTCGAAAAATTCTCTTAAATTATTTCAGTGAAAATTATCAGGGCGAGTGCGACAATTGCGATGTTTGTCAATCACCCCCTCAGTATATTGACGGTTTGTCGTATGCCCAAATGGCACTTTCTGCTACAACTCGCCTACAAGAGCAAGCAAATATGGGTGTTTTGATAGATGTACTGAGGGGGTCGGCTCGGCATGAAATTATAGAAAAAGGGTATGATAAAATAAAAACCTATGGCGTCGGGCGCAATGTGCCGCAAAGCGATTGGCAAAGCTATTTATGGCAAATGATTCAGTTGGGTTTGCTCGAAATTGCTTACGACGATAAGTATAAATTGAAAATGACACCTGCCAGTCAAGAGGTGCTTTTCAAAAGCAAAGCGGTGCAATTGGTCAGACCCCTCAGTATTAAAGAGCGGGAAGACATTAAGAAAAAAGCCGTCGAAGCCAAAACAAAAACGGAAGCTATACCACGTTTACGGGCGCGCAACGAACTGTTCGATGTGCTTCGCGAATTGCGGAGAGAGATTGCGATGGCGCGAGGCATTCCGCCATACCTCGTTTTTTCAGATTCTACTTTGGGCGAAATGGCGGCGGTTGCCCCTCAAAATGAAGCGGATTTTAGGCAAATATCAGGCGTAGGTGAGCAAAAATGGCAGACTTTCGGTGAGGAATTTATCCAAAAAATTCAAGAATATGTAGCAGCCAATCCAGATTACATTGAAAAACCGTCTGTCAAAACGCTGCAACCTATTACTGCTAAACAAGCTATTGAAAAACCAATAGTTTTAAAATCCGATAAAAAACACACGACCATAGAAACTTTAGAGCTTTTCAGAGAAGGTTTGACCATTGAAGAAATTGCTGAAAGGCGTTTTCTTTCGCCCACGACTGTTCTCACGCATATCGCAAAGCTTTATGAAGAAGGCGAAGACATTGATATTCATCAATTTATAAATGCAAAAGATTTAGATACTATTACCAAAGCTTTGCCTAAATTTGAAGAGCCATATAAA
>JAYTUY010000255.1:0-50537 GCA_043744275.1 Saprospiraceae bacterium | reverse complement strand
GGCTTTTGAAGCCTTTTCTAAATCTCAATAATTCATATAACTATTATGTCAAAGAACTTGTGCGTAGTCGACACGGTTTGAAACCCTCGTAAAGTTGTAATTAAAACTTGTAAAAATGCTCTACTGAGGGGTGCAACTTTACGAAATTTTAAAAATTTTGTAAAACTTTTCAAAGCATAAATCATTGATTGTCAGTATTTTATGTTAAAAAAAATAAGATGCAATCAGTATGCCAGTACAGCAGTGCACCAGTATATCAGTTACGTGTGTAGGTTCGTGATTAGGTTTAGTAAACGGCAAATTATTTTTTTTCAAAAAAATAATTTACCGTTTACTAAACCTAATCACGAACCTACACACGTAATAAATCAACGCCCAAAATCATCCTGCAAACGCACAATATCGTCTTCATCGGATGGATTATTAGCATCAGTATGTTGCCATATTTCAGCAATAATGCCCCAATCATCAAGCCCAACGAGACGGTGGCGTTCTCCTTGTTTCAGTTGAATAGTAGTACCCAACGGCAATTTTTGCAAAGGCGTTTGCTCATCCGTATCGCTCACGACTACGCCCGCAACGCCATCAATCACTTTCCATATTTCGGCACGGCGAAAATGGTATTGCCAAGACAATCTTTTATGCGGTGCGACTATCAAAAATTTAGGGCTTAATTTGTTAAAACCCTCAAAATCTTTCATCGAAAACTGAGGAAAATATGTCTTGACAAATAGCGATGCTTGCGATTCATCAATCACAAAAAAGCCACCCCACGGGCGCGAACGATCTTGTTTGACAATCTTAAAACCCGCTTCTGTTACTTTTTTTTCAATGCAGTCAAATACTTTTTGTTGAGCAGCACCTTCTGTTGCTTTAATTTTCATAATATTGAATTATATAATTGATTAATGTTGTCAAATTTTAAATTCCAAATTCCAAATTTCAAACTCCTAATTCCTAATTGAAAAGGCGAAGGTGAGAATATTCTTTGAATAGACAAAACAATTTTCCCGTAGATTAAAGTTTCGATTCGGCAAATTCTTGAAATTCGATAGTAGAGAAAGCAATTAAATTTCTATTATTTTCAAGGATTTCAATTGCTTTGTCAAGCCTTTTAAGGTACTCTTTTTGAGTTTCTTTTGGAAAATTTTTCTTCTTTTTAGGAGTAATATTTATCGTGACTTCACTCTCGCCATTGAGTGAGATGAATTGGCGAATTTTGTCAATAATGTCTTGACTCAATTCTGATGTTTGTATTTTTAATTTAACTTCCATTTTTTTTCATAAAGATAATATTTCACTTCGTTACTTGCAATAAAGCAATTTTTATACTTTTATGAAATGAATAGAAAAGCCATTATCACAGGCGCGACCAAGGGAATAGGGCGGGCCATTGCCGAAGCCCTCGCTACTGAGGGGTACGATGTTGCTGTTTGTAGCCGCAGCGAAGCCGATTTGAAAGCCATGAAAGAGGACTTCGCCGTGCGATTCCATGATGTGAAAATCATTTATCAGGTGGTTGATGTGAGCATAAAAGCTGAGGTGCTGGCATTCGCGCAATTCATTGAAAATCAATGGAATAGGGTGGATGTGCTGGTCAATAATGCCGGTATTTTCATCCCAGGAGCCATCCATACTGAGGGGGTCGATGCCCTCGAAAAAATGATGGAAACGAATGTCTATTCTGCTTATCACCTCACAAGGGCAGTGCTGCCGATGATGTTTAAATTGAGTAAAGGGCACATCTTTAATATGTGCAGCGTTGCCAGTCAAAAGGCTTATGAAAACGGTGGTTCTTACAGTATTTCAAAATTCGCACTCTTGGGTTTTTCAAAAAATCTACGCGAAGAGCTTAAACCGAAGGGCATAAAAGTCACGTCGATTTTGCCAGGGGCTACTTGGTCGGATTCTTGGGCAGGTTTTGATGCACCTGAGGAGCGGCTCATGCAGGCGCGTGATGTGGCGGAGGTGGTGCTCGCTGCCTTGCGTATGAGCGCGTCGGCGGTGATGGAGGATATTGTTATTCGTCCGCAGATGGGGGATTTATAAAAAAAGCAAACCAAATAAAATGAAAAAATATTTCATAACCTATTCATTATCAATATTTTACACCATTTCTCTTCTTGCCCAAACGGCAACAAAAGATACATTCCTTTTCAGTTCAACCCCTTGGGAAATCACCGATATAGGCAACGGCATCACTTGGCAACATTACCATTTTAACAACAAACAGCTTTTTAATGCTAATGAAAATGTGCATATTTTAAGTCTTAAAAATAAGAGTAAAAAAACGCAATTGGCTTTCGCATCGGCAGGGGATAGCCTCGAACTCACCAGCGAATTGGCTCGCCAAAGCAATGCCCTCGCTGCCATCAACGGTACTTTTTTCGATGTTAAAAAAGGCGGCTCAGTGGATTTTATTAAAATTAATGGTCAAATATTGGATACCACTGTTCATAATTTTAAAAAATTAGCAGGACATCAGCAAGCCGCCATCGTCATCAAACGCAATCGTATGAGCATCGTGAAAGCGAGAGATTCGATTGATTTTCAATGGGTTACGAAATTGAAATATAAAGATGTGATGGTGACAGGTCCTTTGCTGATTTGGGATAATCAACCCATACCCCTCAGTAAAACGGCATTTAACGACAATCGACACCCCCGTACTTGCGCCTGCATCACCAATAAAAATGAAGTGATTTGGATGACAATCGATGGGCGAACGGCTGAATCCTATGGCGTTTCATTGCCCGAATTGACCATTTTGTTGCAGCAATTAGATTGTAAAAATGCCATTAATTTAGATGGCGGCGGCTCTACAACCATGTGGATTAACCCTTCAAACTCTTTAAAAGGCAATCATACTGAGGGGGTAGGCGTCGTGAATATGCCTTGCGACAATAAAAAATTTGACCATGAAGGGGAGCGAAAAGTGAGTAATATCTTGATTTTGAAGAAATGGTAGGTCGCTAATAAATAACTCAAAAGTCAAACATAATTTAGGCTTTAGCCGTTCATCTTTCAAAATCAAAAGGTGGGCGGCTAAAGCCTAAATAAGTGCTAATCGTAATCCCCACCATAAATGGTGGAGTTATAAACCTTATAATTTCACACATCTTTTGTTTATTGAAAATCGAGTTTTATATTTTGCAATTATTCGTTATTTTTACATTTCAATAATTAAAATGCCTTAAATCAAATAAAATGAATTTAGATCCGACCAAATTAGCCATTCCCTATTATTTTCTGCTCATCGGTATTGAATTAATCGTTAGCAGTTTTCAGCACATGAAACGCTATCGCCTCAACGATACCTTGACGAATATCAACTCAGGTGCGAGTATGATGGTCGTGACCACGCTCTTCCGAGTGTTCGGTATTTCGATGTATGTTTATTTATATGAGCACTTTGCGTTTTTTCACATTGAATCCACTTGGTACACTTTCCTTTTATGTTTTATTGTTGACGATTTATGTTATTACTGGGGGCATCGCATGACGCACGAGGTGAATGTCGCTTGGAGTTCGCATGTGGTGCATCATCACAGCGAGGAAATGAATTTTTCAGTGGCTTTGCGGCAAAGCTGGTTTCAAGGGATTTGGACGGCGCCAATGTATATTCCGATGGCATTATTGGGTTTTTCGCCGACTTCTGTCGTGATTGCACACGGATTTAATTTGTTGTATCAATATTGGGTGCATACGGAGTTGATTGATAGAATGGGCATTTTTGAAAAATTTATGGTGACGCCTTCGCACCACCGCGTACATCATGGGCGCAATCCAAAATATATTGATAAAAACCATTCGGGCGTGTTCATTATTTGGGATAAATTATTTGGTACATTTCAAGTCGAGGAGGAGCGTCCCGTTTATGGCACGACCAAACCCCTCAGTAGTTGGAACCCTGTTTGGGCAAATTTTGAGCATTTTCAAACCATCGGCAATCAACTTAAAGATGCCGACGGTTTTTGGAATAAAATGAAAGTTTTATTTAAAAAACCGGGTTGGGATGCGAAAGCGCAAGCCTATATGCCGTTCCCAGAAGTCGAGCGCAATGTGACGCCAAAGTACAATACCGAGACACCCCCCTCAGTAAATTACTATCTTTTGATGCATTATTTGCTCAATACGGTCTTGACGGTGTATTTTCTTTTCAATCAAAATAATATCAGTTGGACGGATACTTTCAGTTTGGCTGCCTTACTGATTCTCAATTTTGCCTTCACAGGCGGCTTGTTGGAAGGCAAACGGTGGTATTATTTGTTTGAATATGGGCGCATTATTCTGTCTTCAATTGTCATGATTGAATTTTTCAACAGACATGGTTTTGCCTTAAATTTTTCAATTTTCGTAGCAATAATGGGCTTTATTTCATTGGCTTGGTTGGTCGTTTTTAGGAAATTTTATTTAGAACCTAAAGGAATGTTGACAGTTGATTAGATATTATGCGAATAATGGGTTAAAATAATCGCGGAGCGATTGAATGTGAATAACCTCCGATGAAATCGGAGGGTTAAAATGAGTGGGTTATTTAACTGCGGAGCAGTTAAATGTAAAATATTTCAAATTTCTGACTCTTTCACATTTAACTGCTCCGCAGTTATTGCCATTCTTTACAAAATTATCCCCTGATTTCATCAGGGGTTATTCATATTCAATCACTCCGTGATTTTCAACCCATTATTGGCATATTTTAGATAAAAAGACATTAGATTATAGATTTTATTCAGGTACTTTAAAAAGCCTATGAAAATACTCAATTTTAATTTAAATTTTATCATCAGAATTTTTGGATACGGCTTTGCGGCAGCCATATTGGTTTTTACTTTTATCATGTTGACGAAAGTGTTGCCTTATATGACCTTCGAGCGGGCGTTGAATTTTTTAGGCACTAAGCCCGATTCAGTGCTTGATAAATCGCATTTTATTTGGGCATTTTATATCCATATCACCAGTAGTTTGTTCGTCATAGGTGGCGGTGTTTTTCAATTTTTCCCTATTTTAATACAGAAATACCCACGTTTGCATAGGAATATTGGAAAAATGTACGTTTTTTTTATCCTTATTTTAGCAGCTCCTTCTGGTTTAGTTTTAGCCACTTATGCGAATGGAGGATTAGCCGCTAAAGTCGGATTTTCATTGCAATGCATCGTTTGGTGGACAGTGACGTATATGGCTTGGCAGGAAATTATGAAAAAACGCTTTGAAAGCCATGTCAATATGATGATACGCAGTTTTGCTGTGACTTTAGCAGCCATGAGCCTTCGGACAGAGAGTTATTTCATGTATTATTGGTTAGATACAAAGCCCATTGAGACATATTTGACGGTCACTTGGCTCTCCTGGGTCGGCAATTTGTTAATAGCAGAAGTCTTAATTTATAATCATTTAGGTACTAAATTATTCGCTGATTTCAAAAATTCCTAATTCCAAATTCCAAATTCCTAATTCCTAATTTTAATTCCTAATTCCTAATTAATCATCTTTCAAATGAAAAAAATCATTCCCATTTTCGTATTTGCTTCAACACTCATTTTTGCTTTATCGCAATGTATGAACAAATCGACCCCCTCAGTAGCGAAGGTTGCAGAGGCTAAAATTTTGACCCACAAAGAAGCTGTTGATTCTTTGATGATTGACTCAAACGCGGTGCGTAAACCATTGATTTTCAAAGAGTTAAGAGGCAGAGATGGCATTGCAGTCTTGACTCAGAATGATATGAGCGAGCTGCTTAAACAGGAGTATCCAGCCAATGGTTTTTATGGCGACGACCATTATCGCATTGAGTTTGTGGTATCGGAAGTGAAGCGCGATGAAGCGGATGCCAGGCTATATCACATAAAAGGAAAGAACCGGTTTAAGAAAACCATTTCTCCATTTACAGGTACAGTGCGCTTGAAAACCATCAACGAAATGATTGACCCCAATATTGATACGACTGAAACAGGGGATATGTATTTTGTGAAAAGCTATTCAGTAGCTGGCGAGTTTGAAATTAAAGAAGATTCAACGCTTAAAAGCAGCGGCATTTTTAAAGGCAATATGAATATGGATTTTGCTACAAAAGTAGATGGCACACGTGAATTGTGGTTTTTCTCACCTGAATCTTCTGCAAAAGGAAGCGGCATCAAATACGAAGGCTCTTGGACAAGCTATGCGAAGGACAAAACCAAACCAGTGGTTTGGGCAGCCGATTTTTTCCAATTTGCTAATACTATTTTGAAAGATTTTTCAATAGGGGAGCGTGAAGTCGAAATCAGTAAAGAATACCGCCATTTAGGCTGGGATAATTTCTGGGAAAACGACGAATGGTGGGTGGATGCTAAGGGCAAAGAGAAGGAGAAAATGTGATTATCTTCCATATTCCATATTCCATATTCCATATTCCAATAATCCCATTCATAAAAATTAAATGTTTTAAAAAATGCCTTGACTCGTACACATTAAATGGTTTTTGTTTAATTTTGATAAAAAAGAAAAATCATGGGGGTTACTATTCATTATAGAGGGAAATTGAAATCGCCGAGCTTAATAGAGCCTTTGATGCAAGAGGTGGCGGATATTTGTCAATCTAAAAATTGGAAATACAATCTTTTCAATGGTAAAAAAGATTTTGACGACCTTTTGATGTCGCCAGAAGAGAGAGACGAATGGGAAAATGCTGACCCTGATGAACAAGCCATCAAGGCATCCCTTGATACGGATATTGATTTAAGAGGCATATCTTTTCATCCCCATCCTGAGTCCGAAAGCGTTATTTTGACCTTCAATACTGAGGGGGAGTTGAAGTCGTTGATTGCTATGCTTTTATTGCCTGAATATAAGGATATGCATGGGCTTTTATTCACCAAAACGCAATTTGCAGGCGTCGAAACGCATATTGAGATTATTCATTTATTGATTTATTTAAAGAAAAAATACTTTAAAAACCTGAAAATCGTAGATGAAGGAGGGTATTATCCTAAGAAGAATATTGAGATGTTGACTGAAAGATTTGGGGTTATCAATTTTGCAATTTCCACCATTCAGGATATTTTCGAAAATACTGAATTCAATGGTTCACCTGATGAAATGATTGAAAAAGTGCAAGAGGCTCTTTCAAGATCTATCAAAGGTGCTCAAGTAAAAATTGTTAAAATTGAAGATTTTGATGAAACAAATGATACTGATATTAATCAAAAAGACTTGCTGGACGATGATGTGTTTTGAAAGAGTATTCGGTTTTGAAGATAATGTATTTTATTGATTATCAATCTTTTATGATAGTTTATAATTAAAAAAAACGGCTGCTTGGATTTTTCCAAACAGCCGTTTTAGGTTTATATCACTTTAATTGTCACTGCGAGTGAAACGTGGCAGGAGGGGGTCACTCTTCAACATTTTCAATGCCCTCTTCATTATTACCCTCATTTTCAGTATTATTTTCAGTATTATTTTCGACACCATTGCCAGCACCATTTTCAGATGTAATGCCTATTTCAATAGATTCAGTTTCTACTTCATCTTGAGTTGTGGCATCGCGGATAAGTGCTACATCTGCAATTTCTTCACCATCATCGAGGCGAATCACGCGGACACCTTGCGTAGCTCGACCCATAATGCGAATATCAGCAGCAGACATACGGATGGTGATACCGTCTTTAGTGGTAATCATCAAATCGTCGATGTCGCTTACGCTCTTAATGGCAACAACTTTACCTGTTTTATCGGTGACATTCATCGTTCTTACACCACGACCACCACGATTGACAAGGCGATATTCATCTACATCTGAGCGTTTACCGTAACCATTTTCAGAGATAATGAGCACTGATACTGAGGGGTCTTCTTTTTCAACGCAAATCATGCCCACCACTTGGTCAACACCATCTTCGTCGATTTCGATACCTGCCACACCTTCCGTTGCTCGTCCCATAGCGCGGACACGGCTTTCGTCGAAGCGAATAGTCCGACCGTTGCGATTGGCGAGAAGTATTTGATTGTTACCGTTCGTTAATTTGGCTTCAATCAATTGGTCATTTTCCCGAATTTCGATAGCGATGATACCACCATTTCTTGGGCGAGAGAAGGCATCAACAGAAGTTTTTTTGATGACACCATTTTTCGTACAGAAAATAATATAATTAGATTTCAAAAATTCTTCATCGCCTAAATCCTTAATTTTGATGTAAGCGCGAACTTTATCATCGCTTGGCATCGAAAGGATATTGGTCATGACACGACCCGATGAGGTCTTCGTTCCTTCTGGAATTTCATAAGCTCTGAGCCAGTAACATTTACCTCTTTCAGTAAAAAACAAGAGATAATCATGCGAATTGGCTATAAACATGTGTTCTACGAAGTCTTCATTGCGCGTTTTTGAACCACGCGAACCACGTCCACCTCTGTTTTGAGCCTTGAACTCACTGACGGCTGTGCGTTTGATATAGCCTAAATGTGAGATTGTCACTACCATTTCTTCGGCAGCAATCAAGTCTTCCATTGAAATATCACCATCAGCATGGATGATTTCAGTGCGGCGTTCATCGCCAAAACGGTCGCTGATTTCAGTCAATTCTGTTTTGATAATACCACGTTGAAGCTCTTCACTGGCGAGGATGGAATTCAAATAGTTGATATGCTTTTTGAGTTCTTCATACTCATTTTGAATTTTATCTCTTTCAAGACCTGTCAAGCGTTGCAAACGCATTTCCAAAATAGCTTTGGCTTGCACATCGGTAAGGTTATATGTTTTAGATAAACTCCCCCCCTCAGTAAATACACCAATTGTTTGAGCTGTATTGTCTTTTAGATTATAAGTTGAAGAAGTCAAAGCCACTTGCGCTTCATCAGGTGTTTTCGACGCTCTAATTTGGCTGATAATACGATCCATATCATCGAGAGCAACGAGTAAGCCTTCGAGGATATGCGCGCGATCTTCTGCTTTTTTGAGTTCAAATTTAGTGCGGCGAATAATGACTTCAATACGGAATTTGATGAATTCTTCAAGAATTTCTTTCAAATTCAAGGTCATCGGGCGACCTTTTACCAAAACGACATTGTTGATGCCATACGATGATTGTAGTGGCGTGAGTTTGTACAGCTGATTCAACACTACATTCGCGGCAGCATCTCTTTTCAATTCAATCACTAAGCGAACACCTTCTTTATTGGTTTCATTTCGCACTTCCGAAATGCCTTCAATCCTTTTTTCAACGGCTAATTCCTCAATTTTAAGGTGTAAAACTGCTGGATTTATTTGATAAGGCATTTCAGTGATGATAATTATCTCTTTATTGCCATGATTTTGAATTTCAGCTTTACCGCGCACAACAACCCGTCCACGACCTGTTTCGTAACCTTCTTTCACGCCTGATGTCCCATAAATAGTACCACCCGTTGGAAAGTCTGGTGCTTTAATGTACTCCATCAATCCTGCTACCGTAATTTCAGGATTATCCACCATAGCAATAGTGCCTGCGATGACTTCGCGAAGGTTATGAGGCAACATTTTAGTCGCCATACCAACAGCGATACCCTCAGCACCATTGACCAATAAATTGGGAAATTTAGCAGGTAAAACGGTGGGTTCTTCTAAAGTATCGTCATAATTGAGGTGAAAATCAACAGTATCTTTATCAATATCACTCAATAATTCATCGCTCAAGCGGCGTAAACGGGCTTCCGTATAACGCATGGCGGCTGCACTATCACCCTCGATTGAGCCAAAGTTGCCTTGCCCGTCAATGAGTGGATAACGAAGTGACCACTCTTGAGCCATCCGCACGAGCGTGTCATATACGGACGCATCGCCATGTGGGTGATACTTACCGAGTACATCACCGACGATACGCGCTGACTTTTTATGTGCTTTGTTATAACTCATACCCATTTCGTTCATACCAAACAACACACGGCGGTGAACGGGTTTCAAACCATCTCGAACATCGGGCAATGCACGCGATACAATGACTGACATTGAGTAATCAATGTAAGCCGCTTTCATGTGGTCTTCAATGTTGACCTGTACTATCCTTGAATCTGCCATTTATTATTGTTTTTGTTAAAAAACGCTATACTTTTTACTTAAAAAAGCTGACAAAGATACTAAAATAGTCATAAAATCGGGCATTTGTGGATAACTTTTTAGGAAATGTATGCTATTGATTGAGCTGGGCAAAAATGGCTGCTTTTGGAAGAATATTAATATGATAAAATTGAATTTTAAATTAAAGATTGGCATTTTTTTAAAATTTAGTTGACTATTTATTGCTTTGTTTTTGATTCACATACTGAGGGGTGTTGATATTAAAAATAAAAATTCAATGCCTTGAAAATGAATGAATTTTAATGAAAAATAAAACATCATGTTTAAAACCTACTGAGTCACAAATTCATGAATTTATGAGCGTTAATGAGTGAATTGAGCATTTTTTTTGTCAATAGAAAAGGATAGATAATGGATACAGACATTTTTTCTTGAAAATATTTGATAACTACTAAAAAGCCAAGAGAAAAATGGGGTATTCATTACTGACAATGTCTGAAAACTTTTTTTGTTAAATAAGTTTCATTTTTAATTTTTTATTGATTCACATTTTTAAAAACAAATCTTGCAAGAAGATGAAAAATTCCATCAACAATCTCAGAGGTTTATTAACCGAGACAGAAAAACTTTCTACAATTCAACTTTGCCAATTGAAAGGCGGCGGTGAGGATTTGCGTAGAAATACATTAGTAGTAGCAACACCTGTTGCGACTGCGACAGTGACGGCTAAAATTTAATTTAGTAGTTACTAATGTTATTGAAGCAATGTGGAATTTCAAAAACTATATGTTTTTGAAGTTCCATTTTTTTTGAAGGGTTTTGGAGCAATAAATGTGAAAAAGATTTCAAAAACTAAATTTTAAATACATAAACCATTATAACGTTTTTACTGATTTTGATATACAAATTATATTTTGTATGAGTTGATTATCAATGTTTTTAACGCAATGAAAAGTTTTAATGTAAGCAAAAGCCTCAGTCACGATATTTCAAATTTATGAGAATTTGAAATTTGTAGAACCCTTTACTTTGAAAATATTATAGAAAAAACAAAAAGAAAACGATAAGCCATTATTATAAATCTCAATTTTTAATTATTATTTGAATCACATTTTAAAACAAATCTTGCAAGAAGATGAAAAAGTCAATTAACGAATTTAAAAGCATTTTAACCGAAACTGAAAAGCTTTCGACACTACAACTCTGCCAATTGAAGGGCGGTGGCGGAGAAGATTTACGTAGAAATAATTCTACGTCAAATTCTAATTCAAATACCAATGTTACTGTAAATGTATCGGCTAAAATTTAATTTAGCTGATTTAATGTAGGTATTCAATGTGGAACTTCGAAAATGGAATATTTTTTGAAGTTCCATATTTTATTTAAGGCATTCACCAATCAGTCAACTACTAAAATGAGAAATTCGAACAACTTTTACTTATTCCTATCAATTATTTTTTTATCATTTTTTGTATCTACTGATACGGCAAGATGCAACAACGTTGACTTTCAAAAAGACTCTACCCAAATTATAGCTTTAATACATTCTGCACAGGATAATTCTTTCAAAAATTTCCCAAAAGCTGCACATGAACTTTCCCAAGCAATTTTAATAACCCAAAAACTGGGAAGTACTACTTTGCTTTTCAAAATGTATAGAAGCGCGGGTGGCATATATGAAGAAAATAGTAGATTGGAAGAAGCTGAAGCATTTTATAAAAAAAGCTTGGATTTGATCGACCATGTTTCAGATGCTAATAAGCTTGATATTTATATAGATTGGGCAATTATTAATAAAAAAACAGGAAAATATAAAACCTCCAAAGATTATTACGACCGTACACTCGAATTGGCTCAACAGATTGGCGACATTGAGATGGTAGAATTTGCTTACAATGGCTTGGGGACGCTACACAGTGCTTTAAGCGAATTTGACAAAGCTATTGATGCTTATTTACACTCGATTGATATTGCTAAAAAGCGAAAAAATATTAGGGAAGAATTAGTGACTTTGACAAATATTGCCAAGGTTTATACCAAATCCAATAATTTTGAATTGGCATTCGATAACATCAAAAATGCTTATAGGTTAGCCTTAGAAATCAATGATTCAACTGAGCTGGGTGGTGTTTTGAATGCTTATGGCAATATTTTAAATGTTCAAAAAGATTATCCTGCTGCATTGATTCGGCATCAAGAAGCATTGGCAGTTTATGAAAAAAGTAATGACCAATCTCATATCCTCGAAACCCTCATTTATGTAGCTGATGTATATGCTCAATCGGGTCAATATAAATTAGCAGAGCAATATTTTAAACGCTGTTTTGATTATAAAGAACACTTGGTTTATTACGAACATCCAAATCTCTATTTGAAACTCGGTAATCTGTATAAAAAAACCAGTAATGATGCTAAAGCGATTGAATCTTATAAAAAAAGTTTAGAGTTGGCATCTTTAAGAAGTTTTAAAGATATTATTCAAAAAAGCAATTTGGGACTTTCTCAAGTATATCAACAATCAGGTGATTATAAAAATGCTTATACATATTTACAAATAGCCAATTCTTACGGCGATTCACTTTTCAACGAGGAAAAATCCAAGCGTTTAGCGGAAGCTCAATATAAATTTGATGTTGAAAAAAGTGAGAAAGAAATTCAGTCTTTGCGGTTAGAGCAAAATCGTTATTGGTTGGGAACTATTTTGGTTTTCTTTTCAGTCATTATCATTTCTCTCGTTTATTATTTGAGATTAAAAGGTAGAAATAATAGAGTTTTACTACAAAAGAACTCTGAAATCAAATTTCAAAATGAGCGTTTGGAAAAATCCAATGAGATTTTGCACCAATTTGCTTATGCTTCTGCTCATGATTTGAAAGAGCCTTTGAGAAGTATCAGCAGCTTTGTTCATATCATTCAAAGGCGGTATTCTAAATTATTGCCACCTGAAGCGGGTGAATATATGGATTTCGTAGTGGGTGGTGTAAAGAGAATGGAAAGTCTGTTGTCTGCTTTGTTAGAATATTCAACTGTAGCATCTGATGAGCAGGAAGTTAAGCATACAACCTCTTTGAAATTGGCTCTTTCTGATGTGAAACACAATTTGCATAGCACAATTATTGAAAAAAATGCAAATGTAGATTGTGAAGGCTTTTTACCAATGTTGTGGATTAGCCGTTTGCATTTAACTCAGCTTTTTCAAAATTTGATTAGTAATTCTTTGAAATTTTCAAATAAACAACCTCATATCAAAGTATTTGGTCAAGTTCAAGGAGCTAATTTACTTATAACTGTAAAAGACAATGGCATTGGTATGAAGCTCGAATACAGCGATAAAATTTTCCGCTTATTCCAACGCCTTAGCCGATCCCCTCAGTATGAAGGCACTGGAATTGGCTTGGCTATCTGCAAGCATATCGTTGATAAATATAATGGTAAAATATGGTTCGAATCAGTCGAAGGGGAAGGCACAACATTTTATCTTTCATTCCCAATGAAAATTGTTCAAAATGAGTTGAAGACTGAAGGGGTCGATATTAATCCTAATTTTCAAGTACAATCTCATTGATTAGTATATATTGATTTTAATAAAAAACGGCTAAACTATTGATTGTCAATAATTTAGCCGTTATAATTTATATTAATTTAAAAGAAGTAATCCTTTCAAATTTTCGATTCCTATCTTCTTGGAGGTGGACGACGGTCATCGCGTCTGTCATCTCTACCACCGCCTCTGCGGTCATCTCTTCCACCACCACGACGGTCATCTCTTCCACCTCGGTCACCGCCGCCGCCGCCGCCGCCGCCGTCACTCATGACATATGGCTCGCCGTTTGGAGAAGGCAAAACAGCTTTGCGAGAAAGACGCAATTTGCCCGATCTTTTATCAATATCAATGATTTTGAATTGAACTTCATCACCTTCTTTAAAGGCTTCTTCCACATTGTCAATTCTGCTCCACGACATTTCAGACACGTGCAATAAACCACTTTTGTTCCCTTTGAAATCAATGAAAACACCATAAGGCATCACCGTTGCAACAGTACCCGTGTGTACATCACCGACTTGAGGGTCATAAACAATAGCATTTATCATAGTAATGGCTTTGTCAATCGCTTCTCTGTCTGGTGCAAAAATGCTGATATAGCCTTTACCTTCTTTTTCTTCAATGGTAATAGTAGTCGCTGTGACACGTTGCATTTCTTGAATGATTTTACCGCCGGGTCCTATTACGCCGCCAATAAATTCTTTTTCAATAATAACTTCCACCATTCGAGGAGTATGCGGTTTGAGGTCGGTAGCCGGCTCAACAATCGCTTTTTTCATTTCTTCAATGATGTGTAAACGACCAGTTTTTGCTTGAACCAATGCTTTTTCAAGCATTTCGTAAGGCAAACCATCAATTTTGATGTCCATTTGGCAACCACAAATACCTTTTTCAGTACCTGTTACCTTGAAGTCCATATCACCGAGTGCATCTTCATCGCCAAGGATGTCAGATAGAATACCCACTCTTGACCCCTCAGTAATTTTGCCGCCATCGGTAATCATACCCATTGCAATACCTGCAATATGCCCTTTTGTTTGAATACCACTATCCATCAAAGCCAATGAACCAGCACAAACAGTTGCCATTGAAGACGAACCGTTTGATTCCAAAATATCAGAAACGATGCGGATAGTATATGGTGTATCAGGCAATACGCGACGGATAGAACGAGCCGCCAAATTAGCATGACCTATTTCACGACGACCTGGTCCACGAGCAGGCTTCACTTCACCGACTGAAAAGCCGGGGAAATTGTAATGCAAAAGGAATTTTTCATCGCGATAATCCAAAACAGTATCATAAATAGCGGCATCCAATTTAGTACCCAATGTTAATGATGTCAATGCTTGAGTTTCGCCGCGATTAAAGATAGCTGAACCGTGTGCTGAAGGCAAATAATCCACTTCGCACCAAATTGAGCGCACTTCATCAAATTTACGACCATCCAAACGTATCCCCTCAGTCAACATCGTATCTCTGACTGCTTCTTTCTTCATTTTATCGAAATAACCTGAAAAGAATTTTGAGTTTTCAGCCATATATTCATCGCCGAACGCATTCGATAAGGCTTCTTTTACTTCATCTTTAACGGTATCGAAAGCTTTTTTACGCTCTTGTTTTATACTTGCTGAGCGTGTTACAGCTTGAATTTTCTCTTTGCCTATTTCTTCAATTTTCTTTTTCAAACCTTCATTTTCAACAGAAGGTGCGACATCCATTTTCGCTTTTCCAACTTCTTGAGCGAATTTTTCTAAGACCACAATTTGCTCTTTGATTGCCAAATGAGCAAATTTGATGGCTTCTACTATTTCATGCTCTTGAACTTCGTTGGCTTCACCTTCCACCATCGTCACGTCTTGCATAGTTGCACCGACGATGAGGTTAATATCAGCCATTTTTAAATCAGCATTTGATGGATTGATTTTGAATTCACCATTTACGCGAGCTACACGAACCTCTGATAATAATTGCTCGAAAGGCACATCCGAAATAGCCAAAGCTGCTACAGAAGCCAATGCCACAAAACAATCAGGCGGTGTTTCTTTGTCCGCTGAAATAAGGTTGACAACAATTTGCGTTTCGTTCATGTAACCATCAGGAAACAATGGGCGAATAGCCCTGTCAACAAGGCGTGAAATCAATACTTCATAATCATTCAATCGCATTTCACGACGGAAAAAATTTCCTGGAATGCGACCAGCCGAAGCATATTTTTCTTGATAATCCACCGAAAGTGGGAAAAAACTTTGATCAGGCTTTGCTTCTGGAGAGGCTGTAACAACAGCAAAAAGCATCATTTTGCCTACACGCACTACTACTGAACCGTTTGCTAAAGTCGCTAATTTTCCAGTTTCGATAGTGACTTCGCGTCCGTCAGGTAGGTTAAAGGAGGTTTTTAAAGGAATTTGCTTTCCCATTTTTTAACAACAAATAATTAATTGCTTTGAGTAAAAGTCATCGGAAATAGCTGAAAAAGATGCTTTTATTCAAAGCGGATGATAAATCAATTCCACCGAAAGGGAATTTGGAGGTCAGATTAGGGAAAGTGTATGTATCAACTTGTTTTTGAATACGGGTTAATCAAAAACGCTTTGTTGAAGAAATTGACTTTTATTATACCCTTTTCTTATTTGCCGCTCCCGTTATGCTATTTTATTTTTATTTTCAACGCAAAGTTATACAAACTGTTTGATAATTTTTCATTATTTTTAAACTTAATGTCATTACCCATTACTGATTGCGTATTACCCATTACTGATTACTCATGATTCATAATGTCGCCCAACGTTTCATCATATATTTTTTTCCAAGTCGTGATATTGCCCCAGCCTTCGCCATTGATGCTGATACGCTCGCCCATCACATGACCCAATTTACTGAATGCACCTTTTCGCTCATTCATAAAGTGTTCAAAATGAATAACTTCTGATTCTTTGACTGATACAACTACGCGGCTTTGGCTTTCTCCAAAGAGAAATGCATCTGAGCGCACCCCCTCAGTATTTTCAGGTTTTTGAATAGAAAAACCCAAATTATTAGGCATACCAGACTCCATCAAAGTAACGAAAAGACCACCTTCTGAAACATCGTGAGCGGACTGAATGAGTTTATTTTTAATGAGATATAAAACCGTGTGTTGCATAAATACTTCTTCTTCCAAATCAAAATATGGCGCAGGAGAATGCTTCACACCATGCAAACGCTGCAAATATTCAGAACTCGCCAAATCATTTCTGTTTTCACCGATTAAATAAATGCTGTCACTTTCATTTTTAAAATCCAAGGTCATTTGATTGGTGAAATCTTCCAAAATGCCTAACATGCCAATCGTAGTGGTTGGATAAACTGGCGTCATCACCCCATTTTGAACCATTTGATTGTAAAACGATACGTTACCGCCCGTCACAGGCGTTTCAAAACGGCGGCAAGCATCACCCATGCCTTGTAGCGCATGAACGAATTGATAATATACCTCAGGGTTGTAAGGATTACCGAAATTCAAACAATTGGTAATCGCCACAGGCTCGCCACCGCTGCAAACGATGTTCCGCGCCGCTTCTGCTACGGCAATCATACCGCCTTTGTAAGGGTCGGCATATACGTAAGCTGAGTTGCAATCCGTTGTCAGAGCCAATGCTTTTTGAGTGCCTTTCACTCGCACAATTGCGGCATCAGAAGGCGAATTCGTTGTGAGCGTATTCGTCCGAATCATGGAGTCATATTGCTGATAAATCCACCTTTTTGATACAATATTGGGCGAATTCCATAGTTTTTTAGCCGTTTCTTTTAAATCTTTAGGTTCTTCAATTTTATTTAAATCAAATTGCTCAATATGCTTAAAATACTGAGGGGGGGTAAATTCACGCTGATAAACTGGTGCACCACCGCCTAAAACCAAAGGCTCGGCTGGCACATCTGCAATTTTTTCACCATGATGATAAAACTCCAAACGCCCTGTATCGGTCACTTCACCAATTTGAGCGCAAGGCAAATCCCATTTATTAAACACATCCAAAATGGCTTGTTCCTCCCCTTTTTTAGCGACTATCAACATCCGCTCTTGACTCTCAGACAAGAGGATTTCCCAACCTTTCATGCCTTTTTGACGCTGCGGTGATTTGGTCAAATCTATAATCATTCCGACACCGCCTTTTGCTGACATTTCAGACGTGGAGCAAATAATTCCTGCCGCGCCCATATCTTGCATACCGACGACTGCCCCTGTTTTAATCACTTCCAAACTCGCTTCAAGCAATAATTTCTCTTGAAATGGATCACCGACTTGTACTGAGGGGAGGTCTTCCGCTGAGTTTTCATCCAAATCCGCACTTGCGAAAGTAGCTCCGTGAATACCATCTTTGCCCGTTGCCGAACCGACGATAAATACGGGATTGCCAACGCCTTCTGCTGTGGCTGAAATGGTTTCACCTACTTTTACGATGCCTGCGGACATCGCATTGACCAATATATCGTGGTTGTAACACTCATTAAAATACACTTCACCACCGACTGTCGGCACGCCAAAACAATTGCCATAATGACTGATGCCTTCGACAACACCTTTCACTAAATGCCGCATGTGAGCACTTTCTAAATTGCCGAATCGTAAGGAATTGAGCGAAGCTATCGGGCGTGCGCCCATTGTGAAAATATCGCGGTGAATGCCGCCGACGCCTGTTGCCGCGCCTTGAAATGGCTCGATAGCTGAGGGGTGATTATGAGATTCTATCTTAAAAGCACAGGCTAATCCATCGCCAATGTCCACTAATCCAGCGTTTTCTTCACCTGCGCCTACGAGCAAACGACCGCCATCGCGGGGTAGTTTTTTGAGATAAGTGATAGAATTTTTATAGCTACAATGCTCCGACCACATGACTGAAAAGATGGATAATTCAGTAAAATTGGGCATTCGACCCAATATTTCTTTGATTTTTTCAAATTCTTCAGGCAGAAGTCCTAAGCTTTTGGCAATTTCGACGGTGATGTGCGGTTCGGTGAGCGTCATATTTTTATGATGTTTAGCTGAATGATTTCCTTGTTTTAATTCAAACTTTTTGACGCCGCAAAGGTAAAAATCTTTTTCGGAAAGAGACCTCAAAGGAAACTGCAAAATGCAAAATGATAAATTTAAAATGTAAAAGTGCTGATTATCAACGTTTTACATTTTAAATTTATCATTTTGCAGTTTAATATTTTACAACTTTACTTTCTATAAATATCAGCCCACTCTTTTTTAGCTTTATATGCTTCAATGCCCCTTTGCTGCAAAGCCCTCACCTCCGCTTTTGCACTGCTTTTATAGGTATAAAATCCCGACACCACGATAGAATATGGCAGTCCTTCTTTCATAATAATTTCAGCCTTATCGTAACCGATATTTTTGAGCCTTTTTAAAATGCGCTCTGCATTGTCTTTATTTTGGAAAGCACCTGTAAAGACCACATTGATGATGCTATCCTTAAAGTAATGCACATCATACGACGTAGGTATAGGTTTAGTAAGTCCTTTCACATTGATAATGGTACCCGAAATTTCAGTTTTTATTTTAATAGAATCGGTTGTGGTTGATGTCGCCGTTGGCGTTTTTGAAGGGGATAATTTAGGAATATCGCTATAATTTTTAGGAATATAGGCTTCTTGTGGCGTATTATCGTTAAGAGAAATACTGGTTGAGGAGTTGCTTGAGTAAGGTTTAGGCTCAGGTTTATCCAATCCGAATAGACCGAATAGACTTCTATCTTGAGGGGTTTTTAGGTAGTAATACTTATTGAAATACATTAAACCCATGATCAACAAAAGGCTGATTTTCAATACTTGTCTACGGTTAATCCTCCTTTGAGGTACTATAGAATATATGTATCGAGGTCGGCGTATCATTTTTAACGTAATAATTTAATGCAATTAAATGTGTCAAAAAATAGTATAAAAATCTTTCGTCAAATTTTTATACCCCTCAGTATAATCGTTCCTTTCATCCGAATTTTGGATAATCAGTTTATCTTTTACTAAAGGTTTTTCATTTAATTCTAATTGAAGCATCAATCTCTCAACACCTTTATTGGCTAAGGTGTGCACCTCCGTAATTTTAGTGGTATAAAAACCATAAGTACGAGCTATTTCAATAAAACGCATACCCTCAATCAAGGGTAAAATCAAGCAAAACTTGCCGTTTTTATCCAATAATTGCCTTGTAGATTGCAATAAATCACCATGCGATAATTTGACCGTGTGCCGTACATTGGTTTTATCCTGATTGCTCGAAAAAGTACCGCCGCTAAAGAAAGGCGGATTGCTCACCACGAGGTCGTATTTAACCTCGCTCGCTTTGGCAAAGTCTTGAATAGAACCGTGAAAAACAGTCAACCGCGCTGCAAAAGGCGATTGGTTCATATTATTTTGGGATTGAGTAAATGCAGCATCATCAATTTCAACTGCATGAACAATCACTTTATCTGAAGTGTCTTGATTTTCAGTCCGTTGTGCCATCATGAGAGCAATAATGCCTGTGCCGCTACCAATATCGAGTATTTTTGAAGCACCCGTTATGTCTGCCCACGCGCCTAAAAGTACGCCGTCCGTACCGACTTTCATAGCGCAACAATCTTGTTCTACTTTAAATTGCTTGAATGTAAATGGCTTGCTCACTGTCTTCTTTTCTTGAAGCATACATTATACAGAATTGAGTTTGATTAATTATTTTACGATTGATGGTTGGTATAATAAACGAAATAAACTTGTTTTAGTTTATGTAGAAACAAACCTATAAGGTTTCAAAAACCTTATAGGTTTCCTGCTGATACCTCACAACATAATTTTGAAATATAAAAATACAAAATTTGTCGGATTTATCGCAAAATTAGTTTTTTGAAAAGAATTCTTTTGATTATTTCAAAAAATAAAAAAATTGATGCTCAAAGCTCACTTGAGCTTCTTAAATTTGCGCCATTATTCTAAAATAATATGAATTTATTCAGCGAAATCACCTTTCTCCTTAGAAAAGAAGCTACTTTGGAGCTGCGGCATAAATATGCTATCAGCGGTATTTTGTTGTATGTCACCTCAACGGTTTTCGTTATTTATCTATCTTTTATCAAAGTTGACCCGACGGTTTGGAACACTTTGTTTTGGATAGTCTCACTTTTTGCTTCTATCAATGCGGTGATGAAAAGCTTTTTTCAAGAGAACTCTGCCCGTCAGCTTTTCTATTTTCAACTCGTGAATCCAATAGCGGTTATCTTATCCAAGATCATTTATAATATCTGTTTGTTGTTCATTATCAATGTTTTAACCTTTGTGATGATGACAATTATGGTGGGCAACCCTATCAACAACACCCCTCAGTATTTCCTCGCAATTTTGCTCGGAAGTATTGGTTTTAGTATTACTTTTACTTTTATTTCAGCCATTGCCGCCAAAGCGAACAACTCGGCGACGATGATGGCGATTTTGAGTTTTCCTGTTGTGTTGCCTATATTGGTTACTTTAATTAAACTATCAAAAAGTGCTATCAGAAATACGGATACAGCCTGGGCGAGAGATGTTTTGATGTTGGGCGCGATAGATATGATTTTGATTGCTCTGTGTTTTTTATTGTTTCCGTTTTTATGGCGGGACTGATTTTAATTGAAAATTGAAAGTTGAAAAGTGAAAAGTGAAAAATTAATAATAATTTAAATGCACCAGAGGTGCAAAATATGGGTAAAAAATTATGAGAAAAAACTGGTGGAAAGTCTTGTGCGTTATTTTATTATCGTGGGCATTTATCGCGGGCTTGGTAGTGCCGATGCGCCCGGGCGTGACGAGCGTGACACCTTTGAGCGCGAAGGTAGGCGACACGGTTTGGTTGACAGTCGATGGCTACAATTCGACTTGGGGAAATGCTACAAAAGGCACAGCGTGGCTTCACATAGATGAGTTATTCAAAATTGAAAAAAACGGTAAAAAAGTAGATTCTTCAAACGTTTTTGCTATAAAATCCTTTAATTTCAAGGCAATTAATGACCGTCGAGTCGAATTTCAATTCGCTATCCCACCCCACCTACCCCTCAGTACAAAGCTCGAATATGCGAGTCTTTTGGTCAGTGTAGAAGGTTCAGAGCAATCTATTCGCCCTGAGGCTTTGACGATTACTCAAGATTCGATGAACGAAGCCGCAGGCAAACCGCTTTGGAATGCGGCGATGACCATCCACCGCGAGTGGTCATTTACATACCCTTATCGCAATATTATACAAGAGACTTTGCGCAATACATTTTATCATGTACCGATGTGGTTTGTGATGTTTACTTTGTTTGCTATAGCCATTTATCATGGCATTCAATACCTCCGATTTAGGCGGCGCGAGTCGGATATTAAAGCCGTCTCATACACGCAAGGCGGCGTATTATTCGGATTTTTAGGACTTTTCACAGGCGGCTTGTGGGCAAATTATGCTTGGGGAGAGCCGTTTCCATTGGATATAAAAATCATTATGACTTATACGGCACTCGCCATCTATTTAGCCTATTTTATACTGAGGGGTGCCTTCGATGACATTGAAAAAAAGGCGCGTATCTCCGCTGTTTATAGTATATTCGCTTTCGCAACTTTGATACCTTTACTCTATGTCGTGCCTAAATTAGCACCTGATAGTCTTCACCCTGGCAATGGCTCAAATATCGCTTTTGGTTCGCAGGATTTGGACAATACCATGAGGATGGTTTTTTATCCAGCCAGTCTCGGTTGGATATTATTGGGCATCTGGATTTCGACTTTGGTTTATCGAACTAAGGCGATTGAGGAGAAGGTGGCGATGGAGTTTCAATAGTTGTTGGTTATAAGTTATTGATTTTCAATTAATTATAATTTTAAAAATGTTTTGAAATTGAGTTCTTTTATTGATAATTGCCCCCCAACCCCCAAGGGGGAGTCTTTTGGAAGTATGTAAAATTAGTGCTGAGATGACAAAATATTGTTTGATTCTTTTAAAATTATAATTTTAAAAGAATCAATTTTAAATACTTCCAAAAAGGCTCCCCCTTGGGGGTTGGGGGGCAAACATCAATAAAAGTGAGTCTTTAATTTTATCAAAAAAATATTTAAAATGAAAAAATCTATCTTTCTTATAAATTGCTTTATTATATTATCTCTCAATATACTCAACGCGCAAAGTCCAAACGGTGATTTTATGCGTAACATAGGCATGATATACGTCGTAATAGGCGTCATCATCATTATTTTCATTGGCATCATTGCATTTTTAATAAATTTAGACAGAAAGCTAACCAAATTAGAAAATCAAATTAAAAAAAATGAGTAATCAATTCTTTGAAAGTGTCAATCGCAACTTTGCAAAAGCGGCGTCCCACACTGGCTTACCCAAGGGTTTGCTGGATCAAATCAGAGCCTGTAACACCGTACTAAGGATGCGTTTTCCAGTACGGATAGGCGATGATATTGAAGTTATTGAAGCCTATCGGGCGCAACACAGCCATCATCGGATGCCTACAAAAGGTGGTATTCGCTTTTCGATGGATGTCGATCAAGAGGAAGTCATGGCATTGGCTGCTTTGATGACCTACAAATGTGCGCTCGTAGATGTGCCCTTCGGTGGTGCCAAAGGTGGTATCAAAATCGACCCTAAAAAGTATTCCGTTGACCAATTGGAGCGCATCACTCGCCGCTACACGTCGGAGCTTATCAATCGCAACATGATTGGTCCAGGCGTGGATGTTCCTGCACCTGACTACGGTACAGGCGCACGCGAAATGGCTTGGATTATGGACACCTACACCACCTTACGACATGGTGAATTGGACGGAATTGCCTGCGTAACGGGTAAGCCTGTGAACATGAACGGCATTCAAGGTCGAACTGAAGCCACTGGGCGCGGGGTATATTACGGCATTCGCGAAGCAGTCGGCATTGAAGAAGACATGAAAAAGCTTGGTATTGCAAAAGGCATTGCAGGCAAAACCATTGTCATTCAGGGTTTAGGTAATGTGGGCAGCTTTACGGGATTGATTTCGCAGCAAGAAGGCGATGCTAAAATTATCGGTATTGTGGAGTACGAAGGTTCAATTCACAACCCGAAAGGCATTGATATTCAAGCACTTATGAATCATCGGAAAGAAACGGGGACTATTATGAACTTCCCTGGAGCGACCCCCCTCAGTAATCGGATGGAAGGTTTGGAATTGGAATGCGATATTTTGATTCCAGCGGCTTTAGAGAATCAAATCACCATGGACAATGCCCCACGCATTAAAGCGAAAATCATAGCTGAGGCTGCCAATGGACCCATTGACGCCGATGCCAACGAATATTTGGCGAAGAAAGGTGTATGGATTATTCCTGATATGTACATCAATGCAGGCGGTGTGACAGTTTCATATTTTGAATGGTTGAAAAACCTGTCGCATGTCCGTTTTGGAAGATTGAATAAGCGTTTTGAACTCAATGCCAACTATAATTTAGTCGCTGCCATTGAAACTTATACAGGCAAAACGGTCAGCGAGCGCGACCGTTCAGTCTTGGTGACAGGACCGAATGAAATAGATTTAGTTCGCTCGGGCTTGGAAGAAACGATGATTTCGGCATACCATGCTATCCGTGAAAAATGGGTACAAAATCCACAGATTGCTGATATGCGCTCCGCCGCTTTCGTCGTCGCCATTAAAAAAGTGGGCAGCGACTATGAAAATATGGGCGTGTTTCCGTAAACATGGGTAATGGGCAATGGGTAATGAGTAATGGGTAATTTATGGTAATCACGGCTACATTACCTATTACTCATTACATATTACCCATCACTTGACAACTCATTACCTATTACTCATTACTCATTACCTATTACTCATTACCTATAAAAAATGAACAGAAAAGAATGGTTTGCTAATTGGTTTGACTCGCCTTATTACCACATACTTTACCAAAAACACAATGAGCAAGATGCTAAAAAATTCCTCGATATTTTATTGGCACACTTGACCCCTCAGTATAGCGATGCTGAAAAGGCTCAACTGAGCGTTTTGGATTTGGCTTGTGGCAAAGGAAGACATAGCCGCTATATGGCATCCAAAGGATTTGATGTGACAGGTATTGATTTGGCACATAAAAGCATTAAATATGCCTCGCAATTTGAAAAGGAAAACTTGACATTTTTTGAACATGATATGCGTAAACCATTCAGAATCAATTACTTCGATTTCATTTTAAACATTTTTACCAGCTTTGGCTATTTCGATAAAGAAGAAGATAACCTTGTAGCCTTAAAAAATGTATGCAGTGGATTGAAAGCAAATGGCGTTTTTATTTTAGATTATTTCAATTCAGAATGGGTGCGTTCTACGATGAAAAATGACTATCATCAAGAGACAGGTGGCATTGATTTTCATATTCAAAAGCACATTGAAAATGGACATATTTTCAAAACCATCGAATTTGAAGCCCATGAAAAACAATACCATTTTCAAGAGAAAGTGAGGCTCTTTTCTCTCAAAGAATTTGAAATACTTTTTGATTTAGCAGGGTTGAAAATCATTGAAAAATTCGGTGATTATCAGCTCAATTCATTCAATGAAAAAACCTCTAATCGTTTGATTATTAAGGCAATACACCAATGAATTCAATCCTCCATTTTGACCAACAACTTTTCTTTTTTATCAATAATAATTGCCATACAGCATTTTTCAATAGCCTAATGCCTTATTGGAGAAGCATGTATTTTTGGATACCGTTGTATGCTTTTTTTATAACATTTATT
Organism: Saprospiraceae bacterium; assembly: GCA_043744275.1. Classification (GTDB taxonomy): domain Bacteria; phylum Bacteroidota; class Bacteroidia; order Chitinophagales; family Saprospiraceae; genus JAAFJT01. The sequence continues at coordinate 25,214 of JAYTUY010000255.1, read as the reverse complement.
GTAGAAAAATTTGGTAAAAAAGGTTGGATTTATCTCTTAGCATTGGCTATAACAGTCAGCGTTTCAGATACTGTGAGTAGCAAATTCATTAAAAAATCTATTGAACGCACTCGTCCATGTAATGACTCTCAACTTAAAACGCAAGTCAAATTATTGGTTCATTGTGGAAGCGGATATAGCTTTCCGTCCTCTCATGCTACCAATCATTTTGCCGTAGCAGTCTTTGTAATTTTTACTCTTGCCATTCGAAAAAAATGGTTGCAATGGGGATTGATAGCGTGGGCAAGTTCTGTTGCATTGGGTCAAGTGTATGTTGGCATACATTACCCTTTTGATATTTTATTTGGAGGCATTTTAGGAAGCTTTATAGGTTGGGGAATAGCATTTTTATATAAAAAATATGCAGATAAAAAATGAGTTTAATTCAATACATATTCCTCTTCACGGCAGTGCTGCTCGGCGGCATGTTGGCTTTTTATTTTAAAAGTCATAATCGACGTTTTTTGCAGTTAATCCTTTCATTTGTAGGGGCTTATATATTAGGCATTATTGTTTTGCATCTCATTCCTGATGCTTATTCAGGCGGTGTTCAGACCATTGGCATTTGGGTTTTAGTCGGCTTTTTCATACAGCTATTTTTAGAGCGTTTGTCATTGGGAGTTGAGCACGGGCATATACACGACCACCATCATACAAGCCGCCCTGCGTTCGCCTTTCAAGTCATGTTAGGGCTTTCAGTTCATGCATTTATTGAAGGGCTACCCCTCAGTATTTATGGCGATTTGCACACCATTGGGTTACCTACTGAGCATCATCATGAGCATCTTTTTTATGGCGTCATGATGCACAAAGCACCCGAAGCTTTCGCCCTTGCCTTGTTGTTATTGATGAGTGGTTTTGAAAAACGAGTAGTCATTATTTGCATCTTCATATTTGCAGCCATGTCGCCTGGGGGAGCGTTTGTCACCCAATTTTGTCATTTTGAACCCGATGTTTTGAAGAAAATAATTGCAGTTGTCATCGGCTCATTATTGCATATTTCCACGACCATTTTATTTGAAATAGACAGCACTGATGAGCATAAAATCAGTTGGCAGAAAATGGGAGCAATTGTAGCGGGCATAGGGTTGTCGCTATTGACCTTGATTTAGGTAAAAATACTGAGGGGGTATATAGTTCTTATTTTTTGATAATTTAATCTATAAAAAATGCGTATAGTTTTGACAATCAAAATTATACGCATTTTTTTATTTGTAAAATAATCAAAACGTGGTTTGAATTGCTTCTACTTGTCATGGTTTTTGAAGAGTGATTAAAATAAAACTCTATCTAACTATGGGAAAAATTAAAAGACACACCTCACTACCAGTTGTATCAAAATTGGATTATCGCTACATCTATATTTTAGGCAATACCCGTTATTTATTCCGCTATAAAATCGGTATCGCAAGGAATATTGAAAACCGCACACGCTCCATCAATAGCTCATTAAAAGGGAGTACTTATGAAATATTCTCAGTAAAAGTTTTTTTTGCACAACGCATCGAGCAGTTTTTGCACGGCGTTTATAGCCCCCTCAGTGCCCGTATGCACGGGAGCGGCAAGTCCGAATGGTTTTGGCTCACACTACCCGTCTCGCCAATGATTTTATTGACCTTGATTTTTGTTTTGCAATGGATTTTGATACCGACTTTGATTGTAGGATTGTCATATATTGTATTGCATAGTGAACAGTTGATGTCGGCTATTATACCATAAAAAAAAGTGTTGACAGAATAAAACTCTGCAACACTTTTTTTAGAAGATTTTGTACCCCTTTATGAAGTTCAGTCCAAATTTTTGTCGGTAACGTTCTGAATTGCTGTACCACAGCACATACCAATCGCCGTTCAACAAGTGAACGATTTTGGCAGGTTTAGACGGTCGTAAGTCAAGTTTTGTCATAGTTTTGTTACCTGTTTGAATCCAAAGCGATACGGTAACAGCCATGTTTCTCTCCTACGAGTGTCAGTTTAGTGCCTACTTGTTAGTAGTCATTAGTTGTTTTTTGATTAATTTTTGTTCAATTTGTACAAATCTTTGGTGAATTAAGATTTTGTACCCCGGGCGGGACTTGAACCCGCACTAGCATTGCTGCTAACAGGATTTTAAGTCCTGCGTGTCTACCATTTCACCACCAGGGCATCCGCAACAAAGATATAAAATCAATGCTTGCGAGCAAAAAAAAACCATCATTTTCGGATGGCTTTTTAGCTTTTATGGAAGCTGAGCGGAAAACGAGACTCGAACTCGCGACCCCGACCTTGGCAAGGTCGTGCTCTACCAACTGAGCTACTTCCGCTTATTATTTCACTTCAACAACCACTCATTTGTGATTGCGGTGCAAATATAGACGATTATAGATTACTTGTCCAAACTTTTACTTTAGTTTTTTTAAAAAAAATAAAAAAAGGTAGTTGATTTTTATATAAAGTATTGATTTTCAATGCTTTATACTGAGGGGGTATAAGTAAATATTAATTGTGTGATTAGAAAAGGGTGTCATCGAATATTATCGAGACACCCCTTTGTAGAACATTTTTTGTAAACCATTATTTCTATTCAAGAATCAAAAGCTGATTCGGGATAATCAATTCATTGGATTCCAATTTATTGAGCGACCTTAATTTCTCGACTGAAATACCGTATGCCTTAGCTATAGAAGTCAGCGTTTCTTCTGATTTGACGACGTGAAATTTGCGCGTTCTATTTTCTGGACTTTTAGTGGTTACTACTATCCCCTCAGTATCTTTCACTTTTATAGGTTTCGGCATCACCACTGTATTGTATGCATGTGGTACGTCTTCCTCCTTTTTCACTGATTTTGAAGCAAGAGTGGCATTATTTGTGGATTTAGGCTTGATAACAATACTATAATTTTGCGGAACAACTTCTTCTTTCTTCAATACTGTAGATTTGGGCTTGGCTACAATACCATAATTTTCAGGCAATTCATCTTCAACAAAACATGGTTTGCTTTGCATTCTCAAAACCTGACCTGACAATACTTTATCTTTTGAACTTAAATTATTGAATTGACGTAAATCTGTAGCCGCTATGCCCCAATCTTTGGCAACACTTTCAAGCGTTTCCCCTTCTCTAACTATGTGCAAACAGCTTTCTTTTTTAACATATGCCATTTCCTCTGTCTGCTTGGCAGTTGCTTTTACAGGCGCTTTTAAAGGTGCTTTAGCCACTACCTTGGTTTTAACTTTAACACTTTTAGCAGTGACAACAGGTTTTGCTTTAGACACTGTTTTAGGTTTTACAACCACTGAATATTGCTTCGGGACATCCTCAATTGCTTTAGTTTGAACCGCAGGAGCCATGATAACCAATTTTGAACAGGGTAATATTTTGTCGCTTTGCAAATTGTTCCAAGAGCGAAGTTGATCCACTTTCAAATTGTATTTCCGAGCAATCGCATACAGGCTTTCGCCTTGCTGAATAACGTGTTCGCCTTCGTTGGCATCTACATTGCACTCAATTTTAGTCGATGCAACTACTTCAACCTGAGGCTCTGATATAGCAACCTCATTATAATTCATCGGCACATCGTTGGTGCGGGCTACCGTCATGCTCGGCTGCTCGGCTACGGGAGGAGCGATAATTTTTATGATGGTGCAAGGAAAAATATTGTCCGTTGTCAATTCATTCCAAGACCGTATATTATTCACTGTCAAACCATAACGCCTGGCTATGCCGTAAAGGCTTTCACCCTGACCGACAAGATGCTCACCTTCTTGGGCTTCAAGATTGCAGTCAACTTTAGGCGCTTCTTCAATATTTTTTGTAGATACAACATCATTATTAGGAGTCGAAGTTGTTTCTTCTGTTTTTTCTTCGCCAAAAGCATCTGTTATCACTTCAATATTCTGTCTGACCATAGGCGATGAATATTGAGTTGGAATGGACTCTGGTTGAGGTTCGCTTCTGGTGAGTTCAGTTGGAGCAGTACCCTTTGTGACATAATCACAAACGGGCATACCATTAATTGTCACCAATTCAAATATCTGTCCGCTTGAGCTTTTATCCTGAATGAGACCGACTGACGGAAGGATGGATATAGTTGCCTCATCTTTACACGTTTCGTTAGGTGATTTTCTAAAAACGGCAGCACTTTGATTACAAGCATCTAACTGCCCTGCATAAAAAATGGAAGACATAGATGCCTCAAAATTATCGGAAAGATTATTTGTACTGAGGGGTTGACTAAAATCAGCCTTGAAATCGTAGTCAGGACCTTGAAAAGTCAAGTAATTATTGGAAAAATACATGTACGAAGCCGTACCGACAGGCAAAATCGCCCAACCACTGTCCAATTTTTTACAGATATAAATCCGTTTTTTACCTTTGTTGATATCCGCAATATCGTTTTTATCAATATCAGTTTGGTTACAAGGAATGAGTTTGCCAGGTATCGTTTTTTTAATCTCGACACTTTCGATGCCTGTTTCAAAATACAACTTTTCGTTCTCGTTTTTATTCAAACGATAGGCTGTATAAGGCATGTTGTTGGATTCAGGTTGAACGAACCGATATTCCAGTTTGTCCATGCATTGAGCATCGAATTGAATGTAAATATTCTGGGAGAAAGCGGGAAAACTGAAGGCAATAATAGCCATCAATAACGTGAATCTTCTCATGTGTTTGCGGATTTTTAGATTAGAAATTATAGCGTTGTACACTGTTTGTTTTTTTAAATAAAAAAATATACCTACGAAGTTACGGTAATTCTACGGAACATTATTCTGTCTTTTGAAAAAAAAATGGGCAGATACTTGTAAATTGTTCAATTAATGCTGTTTAAAGATATAAAATTAGTCTATAAACGTCAAATTTGCAATCTTTATTCATTGAAAACTGTACCCCCTCAGTATCTTTGTTATTATTTCGCATTTTCACAAGTGATTTTTTTTATACAATCTTGTATAAATCAATGACAATCAATGACTTTTAAATGAGTAAAATATTTGATAAAATATTTCAACGAATTCCAAATTTCACAAAATACTTGGTTGTATTGGGTGTCTTAGTAGCATTGGCTTTTTTATTTCCCACCAACGCCAAATTTAAGTATCGTTTTGCTCTTGGGCAGACTTGGCTTTATGAAGATTTATTCGCCAATTTTGATTTTGCAATTAAAAAAACGCAGGACGAAATCAACGAAGACCGCATTGCCAGTGAACGTGATTTTTCTCCTTTTTATGAAATTGATTTGGAGGTGATTAAAGTTAAAAAGAAAGAATTCACCCAATCTTTTGAGGCGCAACTCAAACGCAATCGCACTCAATATGCCGATGTGGCTAAAAATACTGAGGGGTATCTCAATTATGGCAATTATGTCATTGAAAAACTTTTCAACAAAGGCATACTCAAGCAAGATTCCTTTTTGATTAAAAAAGATAAGGAATTTGTCATCAATATACTGAGGGGTAATGTGACTGAAAAGCAAACCCTGCAAAATATACTCACCCTCGAAAAAGCGAAGCAATGGCTCGGCGATTCGTTGCCCTACGCCCGCTTGAAAGAGCCTGAGTTTTTGCTTTTCCTTTTAGAGCCCTTGCTTTCTTCCAATTTGGAATACAATGCAGATAAAACGAAGGAATTTAAACAGCAAGAGTTTGATAAAATAACGACCTCGCGCGGCATGGTTAAAAGTGGTGAATTGATAGTGCCGAAAGGGGGTATTATTACGCAAGGCGTTTATCAAAAGCTCTATTCCTACAAAGAGCAATATGAATCCGACTATTTTTCAAGTCAAAAGTATTATTTGATTTCAATTGGTTATAGTTTGCTGTGTGCATTGGTAATGATGTTGTATTTATTTTATTTAAAAAATAATAATCATTCAGTTTTCATCAAACTTAGATGGATTGTTTTTCTATTGTCATGGGTCGTTTTATTCACGTATTTGATGTATGGCATTCGGGTATCGGATGTTTTGAATTTTTATATGGTGCCGTTTTGCATTGCCCCTATTGTCATCAAAAACTTTCATAGCCGTGAATTGGCTTTTGTTACACATATTATTATAGTGCTGATAGTGGGTTTGATAACGGCACCTGGTTATGAATTTATATTTTTACAAATCCTCGCAGGCTTGGTGGTGGCATTTTCACAATTTGATACTCGCTATTGGGGCAATTTTTTTAAGAATATTTTCACAGTCTTTTGTATTTATGTTTTAGGATTTATTGGTCTTTCGTTAATAGAAGAAAGCAGTATTTCAAATATCAATTGGACGGTCTTGATTTGGCTCTCTTTGAATGGTTTTTTGACGCTTTTGGCTTATCCGTTGATTCCTCTGATGGGTGGTTTTTTCGGCTTCACCTCGAGCATTTCTTTAGCAGAATTGAGTGATTTGAATCATCCACTTTTGAAAGAACTATCCATGAATGCGCCTGGCACTTTGCAGCATTCATTGCAAGTCGCTAATCTATCAGAATCTGCTGCAAAAGCCATTGGAGCGGATGATTTACTGGTTAAAGTGGCAGCTTTATATCATGATATTGGCAAAACTTTGAAGCCCATGTATTTTATTGAAAACCAATCGGGTACGAATCCGCATGATAATCTGCCTCGTTTGGAGTCAGCAAAAATCATTATTGAGCATGTTACTGAGGGGGTCAAGTTAGCAGAGAAAAATGGTATTCCTCGCCTGATTATCAACTTTATTTCAACGCATCATGGCACCACGATGGTTGAATATTTCTACCGTATGCATGTGCGTGAAAATCCCGACGGCGAAAAAGATAAAGCTGCTTTTCAATATCCAGGGCCAAAGCCCCGCACCAAAGAAGAATCCATTTTGATGCTCGCCGATAGCCTTGAAGCCACTTCAAAAATACTTAAAAACCCTGATAGCGGAGCCATTGACGACCTCGTCGAACGCATCGTCGGAGATAAAATAGCACAGGGACAGCTTGATAATTCAGCTTTGAGCTTTAATGATTTGGAAAAATGCAAGCAAAGTTTCAAGCAAATGTTGAAAAATATACACCATGTGCGAATTGAGTACCCCTCAGTCATAATTAGGAATTAGGAGATAATTCCTAATTCCTAATTTTAAGAACTGGTGATGTCAATATTTTTTATTCATTTTAAAATAATGTACATTTGCATTTGAATTATCAATGATTAATTGTTCAAATAAAATTAACGAACCCTATTCTATACCCCCTCAGTATTGACCTAAAAATTCACTTGGCAACGCCTTGTATTTGTCTTAACAACTTTGAGAAAAAATAATGGATATTAAAAAAAATGCTTTAGATTTTTCAAATACGGAAATAGCTTTTTCAAATAAATCAGATAAAGAATTAAAGAAAACAGCTTGGTTGTTCCGCATGATGAACAATTCGCATTTGGTGAAATATGGTTCTAATTTAGCACTAAAATCTGTTGAATGGGGGCTTCCCTTCGCTGATACAGTCATTAAAAACACCATTTTTCAGCAGTTTTGTGGCGGCACAACGCTACTCAATTCTTCTCCTACCATAGAACATTTGGCTCAATATAAAACCCAAACCATCTTGGATTATGGGGTAGAAGGAAAAGAAACGGAAGAAGATTTTAATAGAACAATGGTTGAAAACATCAGAGCCATTGATTTTGCTTCAAAATCTAAGCATATTCCCTTCGTCAGCATCAAAATTACAGGGCTTGCGCGTTTTGATTTGCTCCAAAAAATTCAGGACAATGCACCTATGACGATGGACGAACAAAACGAATATTTCTCTGTCTCCAAACGGCTCGATTCTATTTGTCATGCTGGTCGCGATAAAGGCGTGGGCGTGCTGATTGATGCCGAAGAGTCATGGATACAAGATTCGATTGACCGTATGGCGAATATGATGATGGCGAGATACAATAAAGAAAAAGCCGTGGTTTATAATACTTTTCAAATGTATCGCCATGATAGATTGGATTTTTTGAAGGAGTCTTTTGAATTGGCTAAACAAAAACAGTATTTCTTAGGAGCCAAACTCGTGCGCGGTGCATACATGCAAAAAGAGCGCGCTCGAGCTGAGGATTTGGGCTACTCTACGCCTATCAATCCCGATAAAGTAGCGACTGATAAATTATACAATGATGCCTTGGTTTTTTGCGTTTCCAATTTTGAGAAAATCGCTTGTATGAATGCTACTCACAACGCTCAAAGCTCTATTTTGCTCGCAGAATTGATGGAAGAAATGGGCATTGCTCGTGATCATTCTCATTTTTACTTTTGCCAACTTTTGGGCATGAGCGATAATATTACTTTCAATTTATCGGCTGCTGGTTATAATGTGGCGAAATATATCGTCTATGGTTCTGTAAAAGATGTGCTGCCTTACCTTGTTCGTCGTGCTCAAGAAAATTCATCCGTTACAGGTGATATGAGCCGTGAATTATCGCTTATTTCTAAAGAAGTGAAAAGAAGAGAGATATAATCATTAAAAATATGATGCCTTTTGCTTCATCAAGCTGGGAGCATGACTGAGGGGTATAATGAAAAAGCCTTGCGAAGCGTAACTGCTTGCAAGGCTTTTTTATATTATTTCACAATGAATGATTAACGGGCATTTGTCATCAAAGTAGCATTGATAGCTTGTGTGCCAGTACGACCTACAAACCCCCTCAGTACTAATGAATAAATACGTCCATTCGCTAAAACGGCTGCTGTAAAGGCTCTCAAAACTTTAGTAGTACCTGCTTGGCGGACTACATAATCAGTTTTGAAAGTACCTGTAGTACCCACTGAAGTATCTACTTGAGTGAATGCAGTAGCAGATTTGTAAGTAATATTGGTGAAAAGAGAGACCGTATCAGTTCCTCTTATCCGATAAACATCAACAGCCGGAGCATCAGGCGACATGTGAATAAAACGGAAACCTGATTTTTTATGGACAGGAGGAGGCAACTCATCCTTAATAACAACAGGAATCACTTTACTGACTGTATCTGATACAAAAATAGTATAACTTTTACCTGTTTCTACTGTAGCTTTAGTTTCTAAAACTGCAGGAGATTTGGTACCATAAGCTGTTAACTTAAAATTATGCTCGCCTGGTATAAGCCCGATGTAGGTAGAATCAGCAGGGAATTGCCGACCATAAAACATTGTATCCCTAACAGGTACTGAACCTGTAAGTCCGCCCACCGTAGCAGTTAGAGTTTTATTAAGGTCAATGACTTGGTCATCAATTAATACATCAACCCCAGTAGCAGGTGCATCAGTGACGGCATGGAAAATTTTAACACGAGCTTCAGCAGCAGGAGAAGCGAGGTCTTTTTTACCACAAGAAGCAGCAATGACAATAGCTGCCGTCATTATCAAAGAAGAGAATAATAATTTTTTTATATTTTTCATTTTATGAAATTTTATCACTTTTTAGTTTTTTTATTATTAGTTAAAAGTATAACGCAAACCTAATTGGAACTGATAAACATCACCTAAAGTGTTACGATTAACGTAAGTATCCCGAATAAGGAATGTTGAAGATGTACCATTCGGATTACTGACTTGCTCAGTGTTGAAACGGTAAGTTGGCGTTTTGCCATCAGCAGCCAAACCTGCGTAAGCGATTGGTTGTGAACCAGTTAGACGTTGACCAACACCCCAATTTTTATTAATCAAGTTACCAGCGTTCAATACATCCAAACGGATTTGGAGCGTATTGCGTTTGCCACTTACAGGAATATAAAAGTTTTTAGCCGCTGAAAAATCAAATGAACCTAACCAAGGAATAAGCCCACCATTGCGCTCAGTATGTTGTCCACGACGTGAGCTTAAGTACTTATCTTGCTGAATATATGCTTCAAACGCAGCCGCTTGTTGAGCTGGAGTGTAAGTAATATTTGTAGCTGTAATACGGTTGAGTACAAATTGGTAAGCACCACTTGACAATTGGTCAGCCGTCGGTACATACAACAAATCATTGTTTGTAATACCGTCACCATTCATATCACCACCAATATTGTAAGAATAACGGAAACTTTGAACGGCTTCAAAACCGACTGAAAGTACCAAATCGCCTCCAAATTTTTCACTATTGCCATAACCTAAACGGTAACTTGCGTAACCGATAACGCGGTGAGGAATATCATTGTCACTGAATGCCAATGGAAGATTTGGATTATTAGTACCATTTACTTGCTGAACACCCGTGAATGAACCTGCTGCGATAGAGCCTGCGCTCATCAAATCTTTGGTTTGGCTATTGGTATAAGCCACCATACCACCCCAATCTTTAGTCAGTTTTTTCTCTAATTTCAAGGTAAGGGTGTAGTTAGTACCTTGATTAGTGGTAGATAAAACAGCAGCACGGGCTACGTTTTTATTGATTTTCACATCATTTGCTGTTTTGCTGAGTTGAGCTGCATCAAAACGAACGCGTTGGTCAGGTCCACCGAAAGTCAAACCACTTGCTGGCACTAAGTTATAATCGTAGTAACGAACAGAATTGATGTTTTTACCATAAATACCTTCAACAGTTGCTACAAAACCACCTGGCAATTTATAATCAATAGCGAGGTTTGTTTTCCAAACTTGTGGGAATTTGTAGTTTGCATCCGTCAAAGCCACATCATAATTACCCTTTGAGTTTGGACCCGAAACAGTTGACAAATCAGGTGCATATACTGAGGGGTTGTTGGTAAATGGGTTCACTGTTTTACCACCTACTGTATAACCGCCTAATTGATCAATCAAACCTGTTAAAACTCCATTATTACCAATTTGATTAGAAATCCAAACAAAAGGAGGGCGACCAGTGAAGATACCAGTACCACCACGAATTTGTATAGATTTATCGCCATTCACATCATAATTGAAACCTAAACGTGGTTCAAATAGAACTTGAGTTTTAGGAAGAGTACCTGTGTTGGCTTTTACTGATTGATTATTTTCATTTTTAAAAGAAATAGAGTCAGATATATAACTGTTGCTCAATGCTACAGTATTACCAAATCCAATAATGCCTGCACGGACACCGTAAGTCAAATTGAACTTAGGCGTCACTTGAAATTCATCCTGTGCATATATAGAAGTCGTGGTTGCTTTCAAGGTTTGCAACGGTTCTGCACCACCCTTTAAAAGAGAATAGCGATATTGGAAACCAACTGGGAAAGTAGTTGGGTCGTTCAATTTTGTATTGGCTGCTGTTTTAAAATCTTCAAGAGAGTTGAAAACATATACGCCATTATTGCCTGGGAAGAATAAGTTATTAGATTTATAGTTCTCATAACTTGCACCCAATGTAACGGTGTGTTTACCCAAATACATACGGTAGTTATCTGTCAATTGCATTGTTGTATAATCCAATTTATTAGAAGGTGTAAACGGATCCATACCTGCACTAATATAAGTAGAAGTACCGTTTTTAATATCTATCGTAGGGAAAAGACCTGGTGTTTTGTAAGCACGGTCTTCATTTTGATAGTTATAACTGGCAATAAATGTGTTAGATGCTTTCGAGCCTAAAGTAGTATTTAATTCAGCAACAAGTGAACGCGTATTATCTGTAATATAATAACCTGAATTTTGATAAGCCATTGATAAGCCATCAGTCCGTAGTGTTCTGTTACCTGCACCTAAAGAGGCAGAGTTAGAAACAGGAATATCGGCTTTTGAGTCATGATGTGAATAACGTACACTCAATTTATTATAATCATTGATATTATAATCAAAACGTGCTAAGTATTTATTAGATTCAGTCACATAGTCAAAGCCAGTAGCTGGACCTGTATCATAACCAAATTTGTCTTTCAAAATACTGCTTACTGCATCCAAATCAGCCCTTAAAACACGCGTAGGCGTTCCACCTGATTCACCGAAAGGCACATATGTTGTACCAGGTTCAGTTTTGCGTTGGATTTCAGCGTTGACGAAAAAGAACAATTTGTTTTTAAGGATGGGTCCTCCTAAACGGAAGCCATATACATTTTCATTAAATTTACCGATTGATACAGGCAATTCACGTGCTTTTGTACCTACCCATTTTTGATTTCTCAATGTTGTATATGCCGAACCAGTTAGTTCGTTATTACCTGAGCGAGTAACTGCATTCACACCCGCACCGACGAAACCAGATTGGCGAACATCAAAAGGTGCAACGTTTATCTGAACTTCTTCGATGGCATCCAATGAAATGGCTGAAGAGCCTGTACGACCACCTGCAATAGCAGAGTTACCCAGACCAAATCCATTATTGAAAACAGAACCGTCGATAGTGATACTATTCAAACGAGCATCTTGACCACCAAAACTACGACCATTACCTTGAGGGTTGTATTTTGTAAAGTCATTCAGGGAACGAGCTCCAATAGTAGGCAAAACGGAAAGTTGAGCACTGTTGACAGTCGAAGAGGCACCTGTGCGGTTTGATCCAAAAACACCCCCTTTTTCAGCTGTAACCACTACTTCAGAAATAACTAAAGCGTCCTCTGAAATACTCAGGTTTACGTTAGCTGTAGTACCCAATGCTGCATATATATCATCTTGAGTAACTTCTTTGTAACCTACAAAGGAAACAACAATTTTGTAAGGACCGCCAACACGGACAGCCGGCAAGTAGAAGCGACCAGCATCGTTAGTCACTGCTGCATAACGCGATCCCGAAGGCACGTGAGTAGCCACAACACTTGCGCCTATGAGGGTTTCACCCGATTTTTTATCTTTGATAACACCTCCAATACTGGATGTAGTTACCTGTGCGAACATAATATTGCTCATAAGCAATACTATGGCAGTGAGAATCAATTGCTTGAGACCCAAATCTTTTGTAAGGAAATTATTTTTCATGAAGAGATTTGATTTAATTAATGAATCAGATAGTGAGAGTTAATGTAGAAATCGCTGCAAAGTTAAGAAACGAAATGTTAACTCAATCTTAACTATTGAAGATTTTAATCTAAAAGCTTTATATTTTTTAAATACACATTTGTCTTTATTTGCCTTTTTTTTTTAATTTAAAATTTTATTTTGTTTATTTGAAAAATATAAAAATAAATATTGAAATCCATCAAAATTACTACTTAAATATCCTAAATAGTACCCCCTCAGTATTTTGTCTAATTTTTAATAAAAATTTGAAATCCCCCCCTTTTTTCTTAAAATTTTCTTAAATATTGCTTTCAACACTAAAGTTTCATGGACTTAATTGCACAATTTAGTCATTCCAATCGTTATTCATTCGTGGTATTGATTTTGTCATACAATCATTGTAACTTTAGATAAACTTGTAAAATTATAATCCTCAAATTACATAAAACACTCTTCACATGGCTTCAAAATTTAAAATAGGCATTACCCTCTCAGGCGGCGGCGCAAAAGGCATCGCTCACATAGGCGTTATTCGCGCCTTGCTCGAAAATGATATTCATCCCGAAATAATTTCAGGTACCAGCGCAGGCTCTATCATGGGGAGCATGTATGCTGCTGGACTCTCGCCTGATGAGATGGTGAACATGGTCAACAGCAGCAGTTTCTATAAAATATTCCGCTTGGTCGGTATGCCCGGCGCGGGTTGGGTTAAGTTGGGATACCTCAAAGAGAAGCTGAGCGAATATATAAAAGAAGATAGTTTTGAAAGCCTCAAACACCCACTCTATATATGTGCTACTAATTTAAATCTGGGCAAACCCGTCCATTTTCATTCAGGCTCTTTATTTGATAAAGTCATGGCTTCGTGCGCCGTGCCGTGGCTTTTTAAACCCATCGAAATAGAGGGGCAATTGTATGCTGATGGCGGTATTACCAATAATCTGCCTGCACAAATTATTCGTGACCAATGTGATGTATTAATTGGTAGCAATGTCAAACCCAAAGTGGTCGTTTCCTCAAATAAAGAATTAGATTCCTTTATCGGCATCACTCAACGATGTACCGACCTCAGCCTTTGGACTAATTCAAAGCCCAATGTCAAATTGCTCGATGTTTATATTGCACCTGAAAAGATTCATGATTTCAGCTCATTCAATATGAGTAAAACCAAAGAGCTTTGTGAAATTGGCTACGAATCAACGATGCAACAAATGGATAGAATAAAACAAGTGATTCAAGATAAAACAGAGGTGAAATCATTGCTGCATAAAGTCGCTTAAATTAATTAGGAGTTGAAAATTAGGAATTAGGAATTGCGTAATTTATTGATAATCAGTTAATTATGTAAATTATTGCTTTAAATTCTAAAAATACTGAGGGGGTGCTTCTGTTGCGAAGTACCCCCTCAGTATTTTTAGAAATTACATTAAATATACCGCCATTTCATCTACATTTCTGATTTTTACATCTATATGCTCCCTCAAAGTTGTGGCTAACGACAAGCCGACATAATCGGACATAATCGGAAACGACTTATGTTTTCTATCCACCAATACAGCCACTTCTACCTTGGCTGGCACCACTTCCAAAAGCGGTTTGATGGCGTAAAATATCGTCCGCCCCGTATTCGCCACATCGTCCACCAAGATAACTGCCTTACCAGTCAGCTCTTCAACAGGCATTTCGAGTACAATCGGATGAGTGGCAGGAGCAGCAGGATTGAGCCGTATGCGAGTGAGCGTAATGGGAATATCGGTGCGCTCGACCAATTCTTTCATCAGCAAATTAGCCATTTCGACACCATTATTATTGATGCCGATGAGTATGATTTCAGGTCGGTCAAAATTATTTTCCAATATCTGAATCGTCAGGCGTTTTATTTTTTGACGAATCTGTTTGTCATCTAATATTTTCATGAATTTTTATCTAAAAATTTGAGAATCGTCCCCTTTATGAAATCGGTTTCTTAACAAAATGAAAGTCATTATTACAAAGTAAATCACAATTAAACCATAAAAAATATATCTGGTTAAATATGTAATTACAGCAGCTTGAAGCAGGGTTGGGATAAATAAATTGGCTAATCCTAAACCATAAGATGAAATGATATTTAATACGAAATCTAAAATAAACAAAAATAAAGCAGCGATTCTGAGGTATTTAAATATTTGAAAGTTAGGCATTATGTAGAGGATTTATAAGTTTTATAAGCAAATTTTTTAAAGACATACAAAAGTGATAAATTTTGAAAGATTGCACAATATTTAAAAACTTAAATTGGAATATTTCTAAATTTATTCAAAATTAGTGAAAATTCGCTGAAATCATTTTATTTTACACGCTCAAAAGTGCTGAATACTGAGGGGGTGTTTCTTCATTGACAAATTGAAATAAAACAAATTATAAATTATTGTACCGAAGGTATTTCTTTGGGTAAAATCAACCATTTAGACAATTATTAAAATATGGCTCAAGCAATATTTATCCTAATTTCCATTTATTTTATAGGCAAAGCATGGGGCAACTTCATGAAAATTCGGCGCAATATCAACTTAGGGCGCGAAGAAATTATTGAAGGTAACGTTGGCGAACGCATGAGCAACGTGTTGCTCGTCGCTTTCGGGCAAAAGAAAATGTTCAAAAACTGGATACCCGCAGTGCTACACCTATTTATATATGTGGCATTTCTTTTCACTCAGATGGAATTGATAGAGATATTGATTGATGGCATTTTCGGTGTGCACCGCTTCTTTTCAGAATATTTGGGCATTTTATACCCGATTATCATCAGTTTTATAGAAATATTGAGCTTTTTAGCTCTTATTGCTACGATTGCTTTTATAGCACGGCGCAATATTTTAAAAGTTGCTCGTTTTCAAAAGCCTGAACTCAAGGGCTTTCCGAGTATAGATGCCAATATTATTTTGGGTTTAGAAATTCTCCTCATATTCGCTATTTTCTGTATGAATGGAGCGGATTCAACTCTTCAAGCGAAAGGTGCAGAGCATTATCATAAGGTGGGTCCTTTTGCTATAACAAGTTGGCTGGGTCCAGCTTTTTTAAGTGGTTGGGACGAGCATTTATTAGTGGGTTTGGAGCGATTTGGTTGGTGGTTGCATTATTTTGTTGTCTTGGGTTTCTTAAATTATTTACCCATTTCTAAGCATTTACATGTCATTTTCGCCTTTCCGAATACCTATTTTGCTCGTTTGTCACCACGTGGTGCTATGGAAAATATGCCTACTATCACCAACGAGGTACGCTCCATGATGGGCATTCCTGCGCCAGAAGGTGAGGTACCTACCCCCTCAGTATCCGACTCAGAAATGCCTGCTTTTGGAGCCAATGATGTGTTTGGATTGAAGTGGAAAAACATTATGGACGCTTATAGCTGCACCGAATGTGGAAGGTGTACAGCGGCTTGCCCTGCGAATATTACAGGTAAAAAATTAAGCCCTCGCAAGATTATGATGGATGTGAGAGATCGCGCTGAAGAAGTTGGCAAAAAATTAGACAGTGTAGATAACAGATTGATTAACAAGGAGTTATATCCAAATGACACTGTTTTAACTGCTAAAAATTTTTACGATGGTCGATCACTTTTCGACCTCACAACGCCAGAGGAAATACACGCTTGTACCACCTGCAACGCTTGTGTAGAAGCCTGCCCGATATTGATTGACCCATTGGATATTATTTTACAATTGCGGCGTTACGAAATTCTCACGCTTTCTCAAGGTCCGAGCGATTGGGTGCCTATGTTTACGAGCCTTGAAAATAGTGGTAGTGTGTGGCAAATGCCTGTTGAAAGGGATGCGTGGACGAAGGAGTTGAGAGTTGAGAATTGAAAGTTGTAACTTATTGATAATCAATGTTTTACATTTTTTATCGTTTTTACTGAGGGGTCAAATAATTTAATAAAAACATATCAGATACTTTAAAAGGAAAATTTTAACTTTACAATTATCAATTTTCAATTATAAAAAAATTATGGGTAAACCATTTGATGTTCCAACGATGGCTATGATGGCAGCTGAAGGCAAAGAGCCAGAAGTGCTGTTTTGGGTAGGCTGTGCAGGCAGTTTTGATGCACGGGCACAACGAGTGACTATGGCTTTTTGCAAAATTTTGAACGAAGTAGGCATTGATTACGCCATACTTGGCAACGAAGAAATGTGTACGGGCGACCCTGCACGAAGGGCGGGCAATGAATTTATATTTCAAATGATGGCATTGCAGAACATCAATACGATGAATATGTACAATGTGAAAAAAATCGTTGCCACTTGCCCGCATTGCTTCAATACTTTGAAAAATGAATATCCGACTTTGGGAGGCAAATATGAAGTGCAACACCACTCAGGATTTTTGCAGGAATTAATCAATAATGGTAAACTCACAGTGGAAGGTGGCGAGTTTAAAGGTAAAAAAATTACTTACCACGACTCATGTTATATTGGTAGGGCGAATGGCATTTATGAAGCTCCGCGAGAAGTATTAGCCACTTTGGATGCCGATTTAGTGGAGTTGAAACGCTGCCGAACCAATGGTTTGTGCTGTGGAGCAGGAGGCGCGCAAATGTTTAAAGAAGATGAAAAAGGAGATAAACGCATCAGCACCGAGCGTGCCGAAGAAATTTTGGAAACCGACGCCACGATAGTCGCCGCTAACTGTCCATTTTGCATAACAATGCTACAGGACGGCATGAAATCCAAGGATAAACAGGACGACGTGATGGTTTATGACTTATCAGAATTGATTGTCAAAAATAATGGTTGGCAGTAATAAACATGGTTTTTACTATTGAATTGCCACAGTTTTGTAAAAAAATCAAAAATGAGTGTCGTTTTTCACTGAGAAGCGACACTTTTTTTATTTAAAATTCTATATTTGCTTGAACAAAAAAGACATTAAGTATTAATTTGTATCTTTTGCTAATTCAGATAACTGAAAATGCGAAAGATTTTTCAAATGGGTTTAATAAATGGGGTTCCAAAAACCGTACGTTCCCTCGTCGTTGGCTTGCTGACGCACGAGGGTTTTTAATAATTAGGAATGATAAATTAGGAATTAGGAATCTGGTCGTTAATGGGTTTTTAATGTCGTTTAAATGGTTTTAATGTTAGAATATTCAAAAAAAGTTTTAAAAATTGAGATACAAAATATATCTTTGCGCTCGCTTTGAAAAAAGCAGTCGCTAAAACAGATTTACGTAATCGAATTTGGTAAAAATTTAAAAAAAATTATGGCAATTTATCTTCCAAAAGAAAAAGTAGCAGAGATATTCGCTACACATGGCGGTGAGGAAAAAAACACCGGCTCAACTGAAGGTCAAGTCGCATTATTCTCTTTCAGAATAGCGGAACTTTCTAAGCATCTTCAAACCAACAAAAAAGACCACTCTTGCCGTCGCGCTCTTTTGGAGCTTGTTGGTAAGCGTAAGCGTCACTTGAATTATTTGCATGATAAAGACATCAAGCGTTATCGTGCGATTTGCGAGAAATTAGGCATTCGCCATACGTAAAAATGGGTAATGGGTAATAAGTAATGGGTAATAAGCAATTGTTTGTTCCATTATATCATCTCAATCTATTCAGAAGAAAATATTAAAAAAGCGATTGAAATGTAATATTTCAGTCGTTTTTTAATTTTATACTAAGACTCATCACTCATGTCTTGAATCGCTTCCTCTGTTTGATGCAATTTTTCTTTACAAAGTTTAATTAATTCAGAGGCTCTGCTCACTTTTTCAGCCAAATCATCAATACCGATTGTGTCGTTTTGAAGATTTTGAACAATTTCTTGCAGTTCCTTCATGGCTGCATTATATGAAAACTCACCGTTTTTTTTCTTAGACATATTTCTTATTATTTTATGATACTTTTCAAGACACCGTCGGAAAGGTAGGTTTCTAATTCATCTCCCGATTGAGCATTTTGGGTTTTGGTTAAAATTTTATTATTTATTTTGGAAAGACTGAAACCTCGTTTTAAAGTCGCTTCAATGCTTACTAAATCAATGATTTTCAAGGCATTATCTATTTTAATTTTTTCAAATTTTAAAATATTTTCACTGTCTTTTGAAAGAATATTTTGAAAATTATTCAAAAGCATTTTTTGATTTTTTAAGTAGAAAGAAGAATGTGTTTTGATGAAATTATCAAATTGTAATAATTGCCCCCCCTCAGTATTGAGCCGTTCGCGGACATAACTTTGAAGATAATTTTTAATATCAAACAGATTTGACTCAAATCGGATAATATGATTGAGTATAAAATCCGCCACTGCAGTCGGTGTTTTCAAAGATGAATGAGCCACCAAATCCAAAACTGTTTGGTCAACATCATGCCCTATACCTGTAAAAACGGGAAGTGGAAACCGCGCCACAGCCTCACATACTGAGGGGGTATCAAATGCCACCAAATCCAATCGAGAACCACCTCCTCTAATAATGACCACGCAATCGAAATTGTCCTTTAGAACCTTGATATTTTCCAACTGTTGAAGCATCATTTTTTCTACCAATAAACCTTGCATAGCAGATTGAAAGAGTTGAATATCAATGCTATACCCATATTCATTATCGTAAATATGGTTTTTAAAATCCTGCCAACCTGCTGCTGTTTCGCTCGAAATAACAGCTATTCGTTGAATAACTAATGGCAATGATAGTGCTTGATTGCGCCCGATTAAGCCTCTTTTTTGCAAATCAGCGATGAGTTGACGGCGTTGAATTTCGAGTTTTCCAATGGTATAAGTCGCATCAATATCGTCAATTATGAGTTTCAATCCGAATCTTTCATGAAAATCCAGCCTTGCTTTGAGCCTAATTTCCATACCTTCAGAAATAATACTACTCAATTCGAGGGAAGGGCTACTTGTTTGTATGCGGAGATTACGCTCAATGCGTTTGTACTCTTGCGCCCAAATCACGGCGGGCATCTGTGCGATGATGGTGTTCTCCTCTTTTTGTAGCAAATCAATGTAATAGTGCCCCCGAGAAAGCCCGATTTGGCTAATTTCAGCAGTGACCCACAGGGCTTCATTAAAATTGAGAGCAACGACGCGCCTTAAAAATTCATTAAGCTCTTGTAACGAATAAGTTTTCAATAGAAATATTTAAATTATTTTCAGTTTTTATTAAATTATTTTTGAAAAGCTGTAACCTTTCTAAAAAAAAACCATCTTATAGGTATCCATCTTAAAAGAGTTTGCAAGATTTAAAAAAAGTCACACTTTTTAAGATTAATTTAACATTCGACTGAACTTTTATTGTAAAAATATTGTATTTTTGTAGTACTAAAAAAAACTAAACCGTGATGAAAAATAAGACAATCAAATCTGCTTTGTTTTCCTCTATTATCTTGATAAGCGCTGTTTGCTTCCTCTATGTTAACTTAGCAACTACTTCTGGAGATAAATTAGATGTCGCAGAACCCGCTGTTAATATTGAAAATGTAACAGTGAAAGATTCTAAAATGCCTGATTTAAAGCTCATAAAATCAGTCGTAGATATACTTGGCAAATTTACAACAGCTAAATAATGAAGCTGTAATTTTTTCATATTAGCCTATAAAAAAAGGACAAGTGTTTGATACACTTGTCCTTTTTTATTAGAATTTCAATTTAATTTAGACGATTATTTTTTCATCGCTTGATACGTTTTTTCATATTTAGTCCACGGCATTTTTTTATGATTATCTTCTCCAAAATAAGTCATAATCATTTCAAATTGATCCGCTGCTCGATAGCCTGGTATGGCTTGAATGAGATTTAAATCTTCGTCTAAAAAAATAATGGTTGGATACGACATTTGACCCCTCAGTAATTCAGCTGCTAATTCATTAAATCCTACACCACTTTGAGTTACGAAACGATACGTTTTAGTTCTGAAAACAATATCGCTTTTTTGCTCTGCATCCAATTTGACGGGATAGTAATTATCGTTGATGTATTTAATAATATATTGTTGACTGAAAGTTGTCTTTTCCATATTTTTACACCAACCACACCAATTGGTATATACATCAATAAAAATCTTGCGTTTTTCTTTTTTAGAAAGTGCTTCAGCTTGCTCAATAGTGTACCATCTGATGGCATCATCAGGTTTAACTTGTGCATAAGTCTTTGAAAAAGAAGTTATTACAAATAGAAAAAGAATAAATAATATTTTTTTGTAGCTCCACATGTTCTGCATACATTTCGTTAGTAAGGAATGATAAAACAAAGTAACCTATTAAAGACGGCATTTCCAAAGTCAGTTGCTCAACAATAAGTTACTTTAAGAAAACTTTAACGGCAGATGTTAAGGATTTTTATAAATCAAAATTTCATTGTCATCCAATTGAAACCGGCTTTCAAGATTTTGACTTGGTAGTGTGGGAGCTAAGATACCCCCCCTCAGTAAAGTAGGACTTTTTATGATTTTGGCTTCATCCCACAAGCCACTTTCAATAAAACTTTGCAATGTTTTTGCACCACCTTCAACAAATAATATCCCTATTTTTTGAGAAAATAAATCTTGTAAAAGATTCATAATCAATGAGTTATCAAATTTTATTTGCCTAAAACTAATATTATTTAACTTTTTTTCATTATTTATTGTTATTGAACTTAAACTTTCTGTATAAAGTATTGTTTTAACAGCAGTATCAAAAATTCGGAGAGAATGAGAGAGGCGACCGTTTTTATCGAGCACAACTCTGGTAGGTGATTTTCCGAAATAAAAACGATTGTTTAAAGTGGGGTTATCGGTTTCAGCCGTTTGTGTTCCTATTAAAATAGCATCAGATTCACTGCGCCATTTGTGAACTAAACGTTTAGAAAGTTCATTGCTAATTTGGATACGTTGATTTTCTTTGCCTATATATCCATCAAAACTCTCTGCCCATTTTAAGATTACGTATGGTCTTTGTTGTTTTATACCTATAATAAATGGTTTTAAAGTGTTTTCAAAATTATAATTAATTTTCGTCGAAAAAATTTGCAAAACATCAACAGAAACATTATTTTTACGTAATTTTTCAATACTTTGACCAGCAACATTAGGGTTAGGGTCTGTAAATGCAATAACAACATGAGATATTTTTTCTTTCAATATCAAATCCACGCAAGGCGGCGTTTTTCCGAAGTGAAAACACGGCTCAAGCGAAACGAACATGTGGGACTCAGGCAATTTTGGGATATTTTGAGATGTAATATCTGCAATGGCGTGCACTTCTGCATGAGCTTTACCATACTCTTTATGCCACCCTTCACCAATAATTTTGTCTTTATTAACAATCAGCGCACCAACTGAAGGGTTAGGAGATGTTTTCCCATTGCCCAAACGAGCTAAATCAAAACATCTTCTCATATAGGTAGTGTATTTTTTAATAGACATAAAACCTTTGTTTAATATATTTGTTACACTTGAAAATATTTTATATTTTTATTGCAAATAAATTACATTTTAATTCCAAATTTATGAATTCTCTCAATGTATTTTACCTTACGTCGATAAACTGATAAAACTCTTTAAAATAAATCCAAAATAATTGATGTATATACATGATTTTTTTATTTTTGCATCAATCCCCCAATTATCAATCGTTTATGGTTAGCAAACAAAAATATATAATTAAAAATCAAAATCGTGTTAGTAAAAATAAAATTAAAAAACTCAGATGACAACGTCATCTTGGATGGCAATGTTTACGAATTCCTGACATCCGATCCTTATCTGTCTCAGATAAAGTTTGTTGATAATCTGCGTAAACATTCGAGCGGATGCGTCGTCTTCCAAAAAACTTGGAAGAATGCCGACGGTGGTGGTTACAAAACCGAAACAATTTATTTGCACAAGCTTATAGCCGAAAAATTTCTTGCTGCTCAACGCACTGCCGTGAAAAACTTGGTAGGTGCTAAAAACGGTGATAAATTGGACAATCGCTTGGAAAATATCTTGTGGAGGTCGAGATCTGTTGCCAGCAGACAACGCAAAACAAGCAGCCGTGCAGGATACACGGGCGTTTATCAAGAAAATAATCGCTACAGGGCTGTCATTTCTATCAATCGGAAATCCGTTCATCTTGGTATGTTCGACACTCCCGAAGAAGCTGCGGAAGCATACAACCGCAAAAGCCGTGAATTATTTGGTGACGAAGGTAAAGTCAATAAATTGGCTGGCTCTAAGTCTAAATAATTCAAAAAAAGAACGCCGCGCTTTGCACGGCGTTTTTTTTTTACTCAGCAAAACCTTCTTGCTGGTATTCAGGATTCGGATATTTGTAAAAACCTTCTCCCGTTTTGACGCCTAATTTGCCTTCATCTACATATTTTTTTAAAACTTCTGCAAACCTTTGGCTGCGGCTATCGTTGCGTCCCTTCGTGACGTGCCATGCTGTTTCCAACCCGATTTGGTCAAGTATGCCGAATGGACCTAAAGTCATCTTCGTATTGCCCATCCACGATTTATCAATGTCTTGAATATTGGCGACGCCTCGTGCCAACAAGTCACCTGCAGAACCCAGCAAAGCCATGAGCATTTGATTGAAAATATAACCTGGGTTTTCTTTCTGAATTAAAACAGGAATCTGATGTATCTTTTTACTCAAATCCATCAATAAATCAATGACCCACCCCTCAGTATTTGGATGCGGCATGATGTCCACAACGTTCATGGTGAACACATCGTGGAAATGCCAAGCGCAAAAACGCTCAGGGCAACCACTGTCTTCAGCAAACATAGTCGGCAGCAAATAAGACGTATTGGTTGTTACAACTGTTTGATTTTCAAAGAGTTGTGAGAAATCTTGATACAATTGTTTTTTAATATCCATATCCTCAGTTACGGATTCACTCACTAAATGAATGCCTTTGACTGCCTCATTTTTATTTGTCGTAGTGGTGATGCGGGCTTGAGCTGCTTGAGCATCCCCCTCAGTAATCAGCCCTCTTTTGACCAAAGAGCCTAAGAGTTTGCCTTGTGTAATCAAGGCTTTTTGCAGTGAAGATTCGGTGATGTCGTAGAACCGAACGTTGAAACCATCAATTGCGCAACGCAATCCAATCCTCAATCCAAGCGTACCGCTGCCGATGATGAGTATATTTTTTATGTCTTCAATTTTGAGCATCCAATTTTTGATTTAATGTATGATTGAAATTTGTGAGGACAAATATTTAAATAAATTAGCGTAATTTTACACTCTTTTTTTAAAAAATTAAAATAAACAGAAATATGCTTGACGAAGAATTTTTGCTGCAACCTGATGATGAAAGATATGAACATGAAGAGTCAGAGGAGATGCTGCCACTGTCAGAAGATGAGATGTATGAGCATCTGCGGATAGTCGTGGACAAAGGGCAGACTGCTGTTCGAATCGATAAATACTTGTCGGATAGGTTGCCAAAAGTGAGCCGTAATAAAATACAAGATGCCATCCATGCAGGCTCAGTAATGGTTGATAATCAAGTAGTTAAGCCAAATTATCGGCTTAAACCGAATCAAACGATTACGGTTATTTTCCCTGAAATGCCTGATGAGGGAACACTACATGCGGACAATATTCCACTCGAAGTTGTGTATGAAGATGATGATATATTGGTGATTAATAAGCAAGCGGGTTTGGTTTGCCACCCAGGCGTTGGGAATAAACGCGGCACTTTGCTCAACGCTTTAGCCTATTATTGGCAGCAAAAAGAAGAACCTGTGCAAAAAATGATGCCCGAAGAACGCCCAGGTTTGGTGCATCGGATTGATAAAGATACGAGTGGCTTGTTGGTGGTAGCTAAAAATCAATATGCTTTGACGCACTTGGCGCGCCAATTTTTTTATCACACCATTGAAAGGAAATATTGGGCTTTGGTGTGGGGCGAACCTGAAGCGAAAACGGGGACTATCAATGTGCATATCGGTCGAAATCCACATGATCCCCTTGTCATTATGCCATTTCCCGAAGGCGAAGCGGGTAAACATGCGGTGACACATTATAAGGTGATAGAGCCTATGTATTATGTGAGCCTTGTCGAGTGTCAATTAGAAACAGGTCGGACGCACCAGATTCGTGTGCATATGAAATACCTCGGTCATCCGCTCTTTATGGATGAGCGTTATGGGGGGCATCGTATTTTGAAAGGCACTATTTTCTCGAAATATAAACAATTTGTATTAAAAGCGATGGATTTGATGCCTCGTCAGTCGCTTCATGCCCGTTCATTGGGCTTTGAGCATCCGACTACTGGGAAATGGATGCAATTTGAATGTCCTTTGCCGCCTGATTTTGAAAGTTGCTTAAATCTGTGGCGAGATTATGTGGCGGAGAGGAAGGCGTTGTTGTAATATTTTGAGTTTTATAATGGTGCAGCGCACCGCAATATTTGTAGCTTTT
>JAYTUY010000254.1:0-13652 GCA_043744275.1 Saprospiraceae bacterium | reverse complement strand
TTTTTCAATACAATATAAAAATCTTAAAAAAAAATTTAGACGTCCGTTTAAAAAAAAAGACACTACTTTTTTAAAATATTTTTTTTTAAATTTCTTTATTAAAAAGTGTAAAATACCATTCTATACTGAGGGGTATATATTTAATGATTACAACCTTTCAATCAATAGAATAAATGATAAAAGTGCAATAGTTTGAGCTATTGTATCAGACAAAATTTTACCCCAATCCGTTTTGGTTTTATCCGTTTTATCTTTTTCTACTTTCTTTTCAGCATATCCTACTGAAATAATACTGCCTTTTTGAACGGTTGGATAGACTTTGAAAAAGAAGAAATTTTTAGTTCTTTTGACTGAACCATTAGGCTGCTCAACAACTATTAATTTTTTTCTCCCATCCTTATTCAAGCCTGCTGCATATTTATCAATATAATACCAGGCACTTCTTTCTCCATCAAAAGCCACATTTACAGTACCGTTTGTCAATATTTTGCTTAAATATATCTCACTTGCCCGAGTCGCTCCTTTTATAGAAACAATATCTTTAGTTTTAGGAATTTCAATGATATCGTTTTCTTTCAGTACAATATTGCTATTAGAATTAGGATTTTTATTAATTTCATCCATATTGATGATAATGAAACCAATATTTTCTTCCGTACGATATAAGGTAGTGCCATCTGGAAAAGCTTCGGTATTCAAACCTCCTGCTCGGCTGATGAGGTTTGACAGTTTTTCATTCTCTTCAATTAATGCATACTCTCCTGGATAGGCAACTTCTCCTCTAACTGTTACATATTTTTGAAGACTGAATTTAGGGATTGTTCTAACAAATATTTGATCATATGGCTGAAGTTGAAAGTCCTTAAATTTGGGATCTACTATGTTCAAATCTTTATCTACTTCTATGGTGGCAACAACCGTTTTCAAGGGCTGACTGTCATTCATAATGATTCTGAAAATATCTACTTTATTCATGGCAGCCTCCAGTTTCAATCCGTTTGCCATCACAAGGGCATCTGAGAGCGATAAAGATCTGGCAAATTTGAACTCACCTGGATTTCTAACTGACCCCGACACTTTAATATATCCTTCGTCAACAAAATCTTCTTTAGATAAAATATGAAGAGAATCGTTTGGCATTAAAATGAGATTATCCGAAGAATTAGGTTTTAAAATGGCATTTCTAACATTTATCTTCAAATATTCGATGTCTTTACTATTAGTCGTATCTTTTCTAACAATGTATGCGAAATCTGTGGCTGTATTTAATAAACCTCCTGAAAGAGTCACGGCATCATTAACCCTAATGGTTTTACTCACATCATAAGGATAATATACTTGTGTACGGACAGCACCTGCTACTTTAATAACATCTTTCCTTGTAAACTTTTCTTGAGTAAAAATAGCTAATGAGTCTCTACTTTGCAAAAGAAAATTAGCAGGAGAGGAAGGATTAGTCAAAATTTCATTTATATCAATTATCTTCAATTGAATGGTTTTATCAGGGTTGAGTCTTTGAAGATAAGCCACATCCACACGAGCTTCTTTTTTAATCAATGATTTTTTAATTAAGTCGCTTACCCGCATCCCCTCAGTAAGTTCATAGTTACCGGGCAAATCTACTGCTCCACTAACAGAAGCAAAATTTTCTCTGCTCTCAGGTATTTTTCTAATAATTACAGCGTCACCTTTCAAGAGAGTAAAATCACCGCCGCGATTTTTTAAATCTTTATAATTAACATCAATAAATTTTTCTTTATCATCTACATATCTTTTAATCTGAATAACAGATTGGTAAGCATTATCATTTAACCCACCTGCATATTCAATGAGCTTCATCAAGTTTTCTCCATCAATCAACTCATATTTGAAAGGACGGACAACTGCACCTTCAATAGAGGCAACTCGTCCAATTGGCGGCACATAAATGAAGTCATTTTCATATAAATACAAATCTTTTGTAGAGCCTGGATTAAATAAAAATGCATAAACATCCAAGCGTACCTTACTGCCCGTACTTGTGTGAAACAATTGAATATTCCTGACGCTACCTATATTAGTAGGACCACCTACCGCAGCAAGGGCATTAAAAGCTGAATTGCCCGCTGATAAAGTATGAGTACCTGGGTTGAATACATCACCAGTAATATTGATGGTGACAATACGAGCCGCAGTGACTGTTATTTGAAAATCTTCTTGAGCGAATGAATAAAAACGGGAAAAATTGCTTGCCAATACTTTACGGGCGCGCTCTACTGTCATGCCTTTTATATTGGTACGAGGCATATTATCCAGTTTCAAATAACCTTCTTTATCAATTTCAAAACTTTGATTATAAAAAACGCGTGGATTTGAAATACTAACAGTGAGTTTATCCCCTACATTAAGAATATAAGTATCAGGAGCTTTAAAAGATTTATCAAGGAAATAACCTAAATTTTTATCTCTAAAAAGGTTTTGACCATATACATAAGCTGGAATATTAACCGCAGAATCTTTCAGGTTTGACAATAAAGCCTTCGAAATGGCTTCTTCAGCAGTTGCTCCATCTGCTATTGCTTCTTTTATTTCTTCTGCTTTTCCTTTACTGAGTTGTTTTGCTTCACTGCTCAGTTTCTCGTCAACATTTGCTTTTTGACTTTGTGGATTAGGAGTATTAGAATTTTGGGTAGGAGTAGCAGTTTGGGGCTTCTGCTGTTTTTGAGCTTTCTCCTGTTCCAATTCATTAATAGCATCTTCAATTTGCTTACGCATTTTTGGCAAATCCTCTGGCTTGAGTTTATCAATATCAATGCCTTTAGAGAGAAGTTTATCGCGAACTTCTTGTTCTGTCAATCCTCTTTTTGCAAGTTCAGAGGCAATAAAAATACGGTCTACCCCATTTGTTTGGGCAATAACTTGATGAAATGAAACAACAAAAAATAGTGTGAAAAATAGCAGTATTTTTCTCATGATTATTAAAAAGGTATTTTATATGTTTTTCAAAAAAATTGTAAGAATGCGTATTGTCATTAAAATTATAAACTTTTAAAGCTATAATTATGCGTATTGTTCATTGTAAAAACGTTGATATTCGCCTGAAGTCACATTGTCAACCCAAGTTTTATTTGCCAGATACCATTCCACCGTCATTTCAAAGCCTTCTTCAAATTGTACTGAGGGGGTCCAGCCGAGTTCGTTTGTCAATTTCGATGCATCAATGGCATAGCGGCGGTCATGGCCGGGTCTATCTTTTACAAAAGTTATCAACTGCCGAGCAGTGCCTACAGGGCGTTCAAGTTTTTCATCCATGATGTCGCAGAGTTTTTCTACGAGGTCTATATTCTTCCACTCATTGTTGCCGCCTATATTATATGTCTCACCCGTTTTCCCTTTGTGAAAAATAGTGTCAATAGCCGCTGCATGATCTTTTACCCAAAGCCAATCGCGGGTATATTTGCCATCGCCATAAATAGGCAGTGGCTTATTATTTAAAATATTATTGATGATTAGCGGAATGAGTTTTTCAGGAAAATGATTAGGTCCATAATTATTGGAACAATTGGACAATACCACGGGCAAATGATAAGTATGAAAATATGCTCTCACCAAATGATCGCTACTTGCCTTCGATGCCGAATATGGCGAACGTGGGTCGTAAGCCGTTT
The DNA here is from genome assembly GCA_043744275.1 of Saprospiraceae bacterium. Lineage (GTDB taxonomy): Bacteria > Bacteroidota > Bacteroidia > Chitinophagales > Saprospiraceae > JAAFJT01. The sequence goes on along the minus strand of JAYTUY010000254.1, from coordinate 10,005 downwards.
CCTCTGTAAAAAAACCTTCGTCACCCAAACTACCATAGACTTCATCCGTCGAAACATGATAGAAGCGATACCCCTCAGTATGAGGGGCATTTTTCCATGATTCTTTAGCGGCGTTGAGTAAATTGACCGTGCCGATAATATTCGTTTTGATAAAAGCCATTGGGTCACTAATTGAGCGGTCAACATGGCTTTCAGCGGCTAAATGAATGACGCCGTCAAATTTCTTTTCTTTAAACAAATCATTGATAAATGCCTCAACGGTAATGTCACCTTTTACAAAACTGTAGTTAGGAGCATTTTCAATATCTCGCAAATTTTCGAGATTGCCAGCATAGGTTAAGGCATCAAGATTGATAATGTGATACTCAGGATATGCATTAACAAAGCGGCGGACTACGTGTGAGCCGATAAAACCAGCTCCGCCGGTAATGAGAATTGTTCTTTTATGTGCCATTTTTTTATAATACTTTTTAAAAAGCGCACAAAGTTACTATTTTTAAAAAAATTAATACCTAAATAAAGAGAAAGTTGATAAAATGCGCTTTTGTGTTATTGATATATTTGAACGAAAACCTCAAAATATGGTGCGTTTCGCTCCATCAAGCCGAAGGCATGACTGAGGGGGTACATTTTTGATTTTAAAAAATCAACTTCTAAAAAGCGGTAGCCTATTAGAAGTTGATATATTTATAAGATATTGATATTCAATCTATTAGTCTCTTTTAACCACCTTTTTGAAATATTCATAAGTCAGAGCCAATCCTTTTTCACGGTCGAACTTAGGTTCCCAACCCAATATGTCACGTGCCTTAGTAATATCAGGCTTGCGCTGTTTTGGATCATCAACGGGTAGTGGACGATAGTCAATATGCGCTTTTGGATTATCAACCAACTCCATAATTTCTTTAGCAAATTGCATCATCGTGATTTCACTTGGATTGCCGATATTCACAGGATTGGCATAATCGCTCAAAAGCAAACGATAAATACCTTCTACCAAATCATCAACATAACAGAACGAACGCGTTTGCATACCATCGCCAAATACTGTCAACCCTTCACCTCTAATGGCTTGAGAGAAAAATGCTGGCAACACACGCCCGTCGTTCACCCGCATACGCGGACCATATGTATTAAAAATGCGAACCATGCGCGTTTCCAAGCCATGATACCTATGATATGCCATCGTGATAGCTTCTTGAAAACGTTTGGCTTCATCATATACACCCCGTGGACCAATCGGATTCACATTGCCCCAGTATTCTTCGGTTTGAGGATGTACGAGAGGATCTCCATAGACCTCTGATGTAGAAGCAATCATAAATCGAGAGCCTTTTACTCTTGCTAAGCCCAACAAATTATGAGTACCCAATGACCCTACTTTCAAGGTTTGAATAGGCATCTGAAGGTAATCTATAGGGCTGGCTGGCGAGGCAAAATGCATGATGTAATGTAAATCACCTGGCACATGCACAAATTTTGACACATCATGGTTATAAAATTCGAAGCGTTGCAAAGGCATCAGATGCTCAATATTTGCTAAATCGCCCGTGATGAGATTATCCATCCCAATGACGTGATAACCTTCTGCTATAAAACGGTCGCAAAGATGCGAACCTAAGAATCCGGCTGCACCGGTAACTAAAACTCTCTTCATGAATATTCGACTTTTATATTTGTACGCTATTTGAAAGGTTTTGTTTTATTTTTTGAAGGCGCAAATATACTATATCCTTTCAGCAATTGCTGTTTTAATTAGATATTTGTAAGCATCTTTACTATTTTTGCGAAAAAAATCATGGCAAGTGCTTTAAAAAATCTCTCATCTTATGATGAAAATAATATTCCTTCGGCGGCTGAAATGACTTTTGGCATCGTGGTAGCTGATTGGAATGCTCATATCACTCACCCGCTTTACGAAGGGTGCTTCGATACTTTGATAAAACATGGCGCAACGGAAGCAAATATATATGTGTTGCAAGTGCCTGGCACTTTTGAATTGCCCGCTGCTGCTCGAATGCTCGCGAGCAAGTACCCCTCAGTAGATGCCGTTATTTGCATTGGTTGCGTCATTAAAGGGGAGACAAAACACGATGAGTATATCAATATGTCTGTCGCCAATGCCCTTCAAAATTTATCCATTGCTACGAGTAAATCTTTCATTTTTGGCGTCCTAACGCCTAATAGCGAACAACAAGCCCTCGACCGTGCCGGTGGGAAATATGGCAATAAAGGTGTAGAAGCTGCCGTCACTGCTATCAGAATGTCTCAACTCAGACAGGATTTGAACAAGGGTAAAAAAGGGAAAATTGGATATTGAATAATTGAAAATTGAAAATTGAGAGTTGTAAGTTCGGGCATGTCCAAACTCAAAACTCTCAATTTTCAACTCCCAACTTCAATTTTTTTTTACTGAAAATTGAAAAAATAATCATCCCTAAAATGCTTGCTAATAAGCCAAATACGATAGACGGATAGCGGTCATCTTCATTTGGCACATAAAAATGTTGATATGCTTCTGAAATTATCCAAACGCCCATACCCCAGAGCATTGAATGCACTGCCCCATTGGCATTCGCTCGTTTCCAATACAAACCAAATATTAAAGGAACGAAGAGCGAAACCAAGCTAATTTCAGAAGATTGGCGCACCAATTCGTATATATTTTTTCCTAAAAAACTAAAAAAAACAGAAGCAATAGTGACGCCTATGACCGAAAGTCGCATCGACATGAGGAGCTGGCGGTCAGTCATGTTTTTATATTTTGCTTTGATGATATTTTCTCCAATAACCGTAGCGGGCGCAAGGATAGCACCACTGGCTGTACTCAAAATGGCTGATAACAAAGCTCCGAAAAACATCACTTGGACGAAGAGGCTGCTCTGTTGCAAAACCATTTGGGGAATCAATTGCTCCCTTACGCTATCATCTGGCGAAGTGGCAATCTCTGGCAATAAAAATTTTCCACACAAGGCAATCACAATAGGAATCATGCCGACTGTCAAATACATAAATCCTGAAAGATAGGCACCTCGAACTGCCGTTTTCTCATTTTTCGCAGACATCACGCGCATGAACACATCCTGCTGTGGCACTGAGCCTAAACCCACCGTTATCCAAGCAGCTATGTAAGCAATAACATCTTTAAAATGGGCTTCGGGTAAATATTGAAAGGTTTTGGAATCTGTTTGAGCCATAATCGTTGAAAAACCGCCTGCTCGCTCTAACACATCGAACATCACAACGAGCATACCAATGATGATAATAATGGTTTGTACAAAATCCGTAATCGACACCGCCCACATACCGCCTATATATGTGTAGAACATGACCGCTGCTGCACATATCAAAACCCCAATCCAAATCGGCAAGCCTGTAATGACGTTCAAAATAGTGGCTAAAGCAATGAGTTGCGCACCAATCCAACCCAAATAAGAGGGTACCATCATGACAGCCGACAATGTCTCGGCGGTATGATTAAACCGTCGGAGAAAATAATCGCTGAATGTGTAAAGATTGAGTTTGTATAAGGGGCGAGCCATAAAAATACCGACAAAAAACAAGCACAACGCCGCGCCAAATGGGTCTTCGATAATGCCCATCACACCATCTTTCAAAAAAGCAGTGGATGCACCCATGACCGTTTCTGAGCCAAACCATGTAGCGAATAAGCCTGATGCCACTACTATTAAAGGCATTCGACGACCTGCCACAACAAAATCATTGGTGTTTTTAACAAATTTGGATGCCCAATAACCGATTAAAATAGTGGCAACCATATAGAGAGTAATGAAAGCCAGCAGAGAGTTGTGTTGTTCCAATGTCTTAGAAAATATTTTAAATGAAGACAGAATTTTAATTTTTGACAGATTGAAAAACGGCTTGATACCCCCTCAGTATCAAGCCGTTTTTGTTAGGCAAATATATAATTTAAAATTTAAGCTGCTATTAAAAGTTCTTTATTTAATTTCTCAATTGTCGCTGAATTATTATCAGAAGCATATAGAATTTTAGGGAGTATGAAAAAGAAAGTTGTTCCTTCGCCTGCCACTGATTCAAAATATATGTGCCCATCGTAATATTCCACTACCCTCTTACAAAATGCCAAACCGATGCCTGTGCCTTCATATTTATCGCTCGTATGCAGGCGGCGAAACATTCTAAAAATTTCCTCTTGATACTCAGGGGCTATGCCAATGCCATTGTCACGTACCCAAAATGTCATTTTCCCTTTAATATCATCGCAACCAACCGTTATATTGGGTTGCTCAGAATCATTATATTTTAAGCCATTCAGAATAAGATTTTGCCAAATAAGCGTTAGAAGCGAAGCATGTCCTTTCACCTGCGGCAAAGTATTTATTTCAAAAGATGCATTCTTTTCACCTAAATAATGGCTATTATTATTCAAAATGTCTAAGACCAATTCGTTCAAATCCAAAGGTACTGGGTCGCCAATATTTTTATCCATCCTCGAATAATTCAACAAATCTTCAATCAACTGAGTGGATTGACGGACACCTGATTGTATAAATTGGGCGTATTCAACATCCTTATCATCAAATTTGAGCTTATTTCTTTTAAGTAAAATTTGAGTAAACGAATTGATATTGCGCAATGGAGCTCTCAAATCATGCGATACGATAGAGGCAAATTCTGTCAACTCCCGATTACTTTTCATAATCTTTTCCTCTTTATCTTTCTCTCTTTTGAGGGCTAATTGCAACTCAGCAGTCCGCTCATTGACCCGCTGTTCGAGTAGTTGATTTTGTTTATTAATGATATTTTGCTTTTCACTCAATGAAAAAATCGCGTGTTCCTGCACTTCTTCTTTTTCAGTAGCCAACACCTTGAAACGATGAGCAATGGCGATGGTTAAAAATAAGACTTCGAGTAAAATACCCGTATAAAGAATGCGTTCATTTTCAATTTGCCAATCGATATAGTTAAAGTTTTTCAAGAAAATTATAACAATACTCGTCAGCCTCAATCCGCCGCCCAACATATAATACTTTGCTGAAAAATTCCCTTTTTTCCATGATTGACAAGCCACAAATAGGCTCATACTAATAATCGGGAAAGCCATAAAATGTGTAAAATTGATCCCAAATTGAATATCGTAGAAGGAATAAAAAAAGACAGCAATTTTAGCGAAAACAATGTAAATCAATACTTTATAATAAGCTGGTAAGAGATTTTTAACCTTCAACAAATGCATTGTAAAAACACAAGCTAAAATGCTCGGAATCATGTTGAAGATGTATAAAGTAGGATTATACTGAGGGGTATCATAAAAAAACCACTCATGCATATTGCCATTAAATGATGTCAACATACACAACACACTGAGCATATAAAAGGCATACCAAATATAGAGTGCCGTGCGTTGAGCAAAATAAATGGAAAAATTGAGCAAGATGACCAAGACAATAAAGCCATAAAAAAAACCATAAAATACATCAGCACTGTGGTAGTTTTTCAGAATGGCTTTTTCAGTACCGACGCGTATTCTATATGAAGTGGATAAGCTACTGACAAGGCGTATATAATAGGTGTGATTTGTATTTTTCTGACCCAACAATTCGAGATTCTGATTGGTATGCTCTATGCTTCTTTGACTGAAGGGCATCAATTGCCCCGTTTCGGTTTTCACCATCCGACCATTTTCATCGATGGCGTATAAACTAATTGAGTCAGCAATAATTGGGTTGAAATCTATAAAAAGCTTTTGAGAAGTCTGATTATTGACCGTAAATTTTATCCATAATACGCCCGTTAGAAAATCACTGAGGGCATCTTTATTAAGTGGCTTAAAATCAATGCTTTTGTTATTGCTATTTAAAATATCCTCGATACCGATTGGCTGCCCTTCCCCTTGTTTAAAACAAAGAATGCTCTTTTTAATATCAATCATCTCATCTTTTGAAATATTGATAACTGTCTCTGATTTTAGTATCAGCGACTGAATTAATAGTAAAACTCCAATAATTGCGATTTTCTTCATTCTTTGAAATTATGTATAAGCATCCTGAGCATTGTATTGATTGTGATTTTATTAATAATCAAATACTGTGACAAAGTGTAGGCATCAACAATAAAAACACTCAATAGGGCATCTACTAAGCATTTAGTTAACCTTCGACTTAGCAATTTCAATAATTTAAAAATTTGTTGTATCTCACTTTACCCCCTCAGTATGGAATGATTTTTTTATCAAAAAGTGTACATTTACATTCAAATTGCGTCATAATATTGAATCAAAACCTGTAAAAACATTGGCTTAAATTTGTCATTTAAAAATAATTAAAATTAAAAAGCATGAAAATCAAACATCTTTTATTCTGTTTGGCATTGTCCCTCACTTACGGATGTGAGGCTCAAAAAAAAATTGTAGAAATTACCCAATGTACTAAAGGCAATACGGGTTTTAGAGGTCGCGTGCCGAAAGAGGAAATGGGTGGAGCCAATTTAGGCAACGATTATTACGAAATTTCTTTAAAAACTAAGAAAAAATGTAATATCGAAATTGTTAAACTGACCGTTTTGGGCGATGGTGGGCAGATAATTCTTAACCCTGTTTTTGAAAATAATACGGTTAAAATGGCATTAAAAGCAGGCGAAACTGGTGTCATGCGCGTAGTCAGAGATAGCGACCAAATAGTAGCTAAACCAAATATCAAAGGCGAGGGCAGCCTAACATTAAAAGTTGATAATAAATTATTGACTTTACCGATTGAAAAATTTGAAGCCTTTTTACCCCAGTAATTGCAATAATTATTTATTCTAAAACATACTATAATCTCTTGACTTTCAATGATTTACAAAAAAATAAGGCTGATTTTAACCTCAATATCACTCATTGTCACTACATTGGGCAATTCTCAAAACATGTACATCAAAACGTATATGGGGCTTTATGGCAATACAGGTTTTAGGGGCAGTCTTTTACCCAATAAAGAGGATAGCCTGACTGTAGCGAATGATTTTTATATCATCCAATTCAAAGTGTTGACTAATTGCACGGTGGTAGTGGATTCTATGGAAGTTAAAAAAGCAGATAAAATATATATGCTTAAACCAACTTTTTTGGATTGCCAAACTGAAATGAAAGTAACCGCTGGCGAAACCATCAGCGTGAGAGCTGAAAAAAATGTAGATGCCGTAGAGATTGAACTTGATACATTGAAGGCACAATCGATTTACAAAGGAAAACTATCAGCTAAAATAAATGGTCAGCCTATCGTTTTGACGGTTAAAGATTTTGAAAATATTTTTACCAAATAATAAAATTTTAAATTAAAATACTGTATAAACAATTGATTTTCAATGAAAAAAACATTCGCTATATTCAGCATCTTCATTTTTATAGGTTCATGTACCCCTCAGTATAAAGCTCAGGAAACCATCGTAAATAGCAAATCTGTCATCAACAAACGACCTAAAAATATTATTTTGATGATAGGCGATGGTATGGGTTTGACTCAAGTAACAGCAGGTTATTATATGAACAGCGGTAAACTCAACCTCGAACAATTTCCTTATGTGGGTATTCATATCAACTATCCAGCAGAAGATTCGACAATTATTACAGATTCAGCAGCTGGTGCAACAGCTTTTTCTATCGGCGAAAAAACATATAATGGGGCTATTGGCGTCGGAAAAGACTCCTTGCCACGCGAGACAATTATGGAAACTGCTAAGAAAAAAGGTTTAGCAACGGGCTTAGTTGTCACCTGCAATATTCAACATGCTACCCCTGCTTCGTTCATTGCACATGTAAAAAGCCGCGCCGATTATGAGCCGATTTCGTTAGATATTCTCAATTCTAATATTGATTTTTTCATTGGTGGTGGTAAAAAATATTTTGATAGCCGTAAAATGGATAACCGCAATCTTTTGACAGAAATGGAAAACAAAGGCTACCAAATTTCAGATTGGATCAAAGAAGACATTGATAAAGTGAAAATCACCAAAGATAAATTCATCTATCTGACAGCCAATGAGCAACCACTGACCGTGGAACAAGGGCGCGACTATTTACCAAAAGCATCTAAAATGGCTTGCAATTTCCTTGAAAATCGGTCAAATAAAGGCTTTTTTATGATGATAGAAGGCTCTCAGATTGATTGGGGTGGTCATGCGGGCAACTCAAATTATATAGTCAATGAAATGCTCGATTTCAATAAAACCATTGGCGAAGTTTTAGAATTTGCCAAACGCGATGGCAATACGCTTGTCATCGTCACGGCTGACCACGAAACGGGTGGATATGCCCTCGTGAAAGGCTCAAAAATGAATAAAATTGTCGGTGCTTTTGGCGATTCCAAGCCCGATAAAAACGGCTCAATCTATCATACTGCTGCATTTATTCCCGTTTTCGCTTACGGTCCAGGGGCAGAGCAATTCACAGGAATGTATCAAAATACGGCGATTTATCATAAAATGAAGGCGTTGTTGGGGTTTTAAATTGCCTCTTCTATTATTTTTTCATACACTTCTCGCCAATTATCAGATTCATTTTTCGATAGTGTAGAGTTGTGCCAAAGCGTTGTGAAAGTACCGCCAACGGCTTTTATGGCGGCTATTAATGGCTTCACTCTGTCTATCGCTTCTTCGGGTGTTAGCTTAAGATATTCCATCAAAGTCACTTCCATTACTTGAAATGGGTAAATTTTCAAATTCGTAACTTGTTCATTTTCAAGGTCGTACCAATAAAATGGCGTTGCTGTACCTGCTCGAAAACCAATATCGTCCGCATAGCCCATCGAATAATCCTCTTGTATGCCTGCTTGTATGAGACGGCGATAAGTGCCAGGAAAAGTTAATTTCAAATAGTGTTGACGGCTTTTGATTATTGGGTGATTGGGTGATTTTGGGATTGGGTGATTTTGGGATTGGGTGATTGAATTTATGCGAGCTATTTCATTTTTTAAAATAGAAAAATCTGCGTTTGAAGCATACGATGGATGAATCCCGACAGGGTATTTTTTTGATATTCGACGAATCAAGCGTTGAAAACTTTTATTTTTCCAAGCAATATTTTTATCAAACTCGCCATAATCGCCGAGCAGCCAAAAGAAAATTGGGGTATTTATTTTACTTTCATGTTTTTTATGCAGTTTGTCTATATAATCGAAAGTAAATTCAGGATCATTTGAAATGCTCAAAATAACAGCCAATCGATTGAAAGCCGTTTTAAAATTTAGTTGAAAAAAATCTCTTAACATCCCGCCTATGTTTCTCAAAAAACCTTTGTTTTTAAAAGCCCACGCTTGGTCAATATCGTAGGTGAGTTGCAGCCCAAATTCAGTATTTGGAGTGCTTGATTTCAAATGAGGATATTTTTGAATTAAATCATTTTTTAAATTTATAATCCATTGGTTTACAACGGGTTGATGCAAAATATTTAACTTAGACGCAAAGCTCTCATTAGCAGAAAAGCGTTGATGGCGGTCAAATACTGAGGGGTCAGCGATGTACTCTTCATATCGCGAAACGACGACAAATATCCTTGAAAAGATGTCGAGCTGATGAAACTCTTTTTCAAAATTCCGTTTAACAATTATGTTTTCAAATATTAAAGAATTGAGGGCTTCGATAAAATAGCCATCACTCGATATTTTCAAATCCCCGTAATGCACTTTTGGAAGCGTTGATTCCAAATAAGCTTTTTCGTTTTGAGTGAAAAAAATATCCCAACCCAGTGTTTCGGTGAAAACGAGTTGAATGATATATTGTAAACGGCTGGAATTTTGAGCAGAATAAAAAATTATTTTGTTGGACATACCCCCTCAGTATTGAATGATTATAATAATTACGGTTTAAGTATGTAAAATAAAATCGTAATATTTTAATTTTCCCTAAATTTAGGTTTATTTTGCTTTTCAATTTTAAAATAAAATCAATTAATTAATTCAAGTTGCTAGTTAAGAAAAAGGTCGGACACCGTGGAAAAAGATAACTTAGAGGTGCTAAACAAAAAGTACCGCCAAGATGTCCGACAAA
>JAYTUY010000253.1:0-3856 GCA_043744275.1 Saprospiraceae bacterium | reverse complement strand
CAGAAAAGGATTGACCCGACGAAAAACTGCTCGATACTGAGGGGGTGCTACAATTGTCTGTAGCTGTTGGCAATTGCCATGTAGCAACCGCCGAGTTTTCAGAAGTCGTTAAGGCAATATTGTTAGGGCAGTATGTGAAAACAGGTTTTTGAGCGTCTTCATCGCATGGATTATTTTTTTTTACGGATACATTAAATTGACAAGTCGCTTGATTGCCCTTTGAATCTAAGGCTGTATAAATCACAGTTGTTGTACCCACAGAAAAGGATTGACCCGACGAAAAACTGCTCGATACTGAGGGGGTGCTACAATTGTCTGTAGCTGTTGGCAATTGCCATGTAGCAACCGCCGAATTTTCAGAAGTCGTCAAATTGATATTGGTGGGGCAATATGTGAAAATAGGCTTTTGAGTATCGCCATCACAAGCATTATTGATTTGTCCTACTTTTACAATCACATAATCCGAGAGCGTATAATACATGGCGACATTTGGATCCGTAATTTTGTAATCATGGTCTGCTGTTAGCCTCAATAAATAGGTTCCTTGTTGACTAAAACTAACGGCTGTTTGCAATGATCCATTATTGCTAAAATTGGCATCACCTGGACCTTCAATTTTAGACCATTTGACATTTGTTACATTATTAATTGATTCATCTACTATAATTTTACCTTCCAATTGTGCTGAATTTGTATTAATTTCTATATCTTCTCCAGCATTAATTGTGAATTGCTTTTTGAAATTAGTATTATTTTGAAACCCTTTAAGGTGTTGACTGAAATAAGCATATTGCCCTAAATAATACTCTTCCCACGGGTTATTATGCCCAAATTCTCTCATATGCAACAAAGTAGATTGTCCGCGATGCTGATTATAAGCAGCAAATTGTGTTGCTGCGGGCGTTACTTCATCTCTATAACCTAAGAGAATCATCAGATTTCCTTTGAACCTTTTTATGAAATAATTGGCATCATAATACTTCATATTTTTAATCACTAAATTAGTGTCAACTCCCAATCCAATGGCTGCTTGAATATAATAAGGAAAACCACTCGCTCGATTAAATCGCTCGCCATCATGCTCACTATAAGAGGGGCTGAGAGACATCACTGCTGTCACTCTTTTATCCAATCCCGCTACTTGAAGAGCTAAACCGCCCCCTTGACTATTTCCCGTAACCCCTAAATCACCGTTGAAATCCTCTCTTGAAGTCAAATAATCAATCGCCCTAAGCCCTGTGAGAATCATTAAGCGATTGTAAAAACCATCACGACGCGTGAGGTCGTCAGGTTTATAGGCATTATTATCGACTGTGTTGGGGGGTGCATTATGAACAGATAAATAGAGAGAAATTGATTTTCCTTTTTCCGCAAAATCCGTTACTACAAGTGGTTCAGGGTTGAAAGCTGAGTTTCCAAAAGGGGGAAAAGTTAATACTGCTGGAAAAGTGCCACCACCAGAAGGAATTGCCAAATAGCCATAAACTTTTCGATTGTCGACGCTGCCCAATTCTAAAATATAGACTTTTGAACCATTGGGCAAGGTATTAATTTGGTTGAGTTGCGGATTCATCGGAACAGCCGCCAGTAACTGTTTTTGTTGCTGCCAAAACTCGTCAAAATCGCTCGGTTCAGGCATTATCGGTTGAATACTGAGGGGGTCAACGGTGAACGGCACTGTGGCACTTGCTCCATTTTGAGTCACGCGCATAAATGCAAGACCTGGCTGATTGAGCACTAAATTAATCACTCCGTCTGATCCTGCTGAAGCATTAAAAGTGCCTTTCTGAATCATTGACTCCGCCGATTTATTAGGACGCGGATTATAAAAAGCCTCGTAAGTGCCTTCACCGTTAACACTTGAAGACACCTTAAATTTGATAGATTCACCTACAACAAACCTGTGCTTGGGATTCTCTAACGATATTTTAATTTGGGCTTGAGAAATGGGAATGTATAAGTTGAAGAATAAAAATATTGATAATGTAAGTTTTGAGTTTAGATTCATTTTTATAAATTTTCATAGTTATAAAGTGTACGTTTTAAAATAGTATAAAAAGCTAAGGTCATTAACTTACGATGTTCAGCTCTTTTAAGATTTAAAACTTTCCATAGTTATGTTACAGAAATATTACCAAAGAATATATGTCAAATATAGTGGGGCATAAAGTCAACAAACGTCCGAATATGGGTAATTATTTCCCCCCTTTTTTCTCTAATTTCATTTTTAAGTATATAAAAAGGTATGGTATAGCTTTTTTAAATAAGAATTGAGTATTGCTTGATGCAATATTGAAAATTTTATTCAAGCCTTTCATAGCCATTGAACAATGTTTCAAGGCTTTAAGTCATTTTAAAATCAAAATAAATTTCCTATGAAAAAAGTAATTTTTTTAGCCAGTGTTTTAGCCTTCATGGCTTCATGTAAGCCGAACGCTAATAATGAAGCTAATGAAGCCGCAAAAGTGGCAGCCATAAAACAAGCAGTAATGGATTCAATCGAACAAGCGAATATCATCGCTCAACAAAAAAAGTCGATTGAATCATTAAAAAGGGAATCTGCTAAGTCTGCTGCTGATAAGCAAGTGACAGTTGTTGACCATCCAGTTGCAGTTGCTGAATATCCATCAAAAACTGAGGCGAAGGGTGTTCCGAAATCTAAGAAAAAGATGAACAACACTACTAAAGGTGCTATCATCGGCGCAAGCGCAGGGGTTGTAACGGGTGTCCTTACCTCAAAAGATAAAGTCAAAGGCGGTATATTGGGTGGCGTCATAGGCGGTGCTGCAGGTGCTGGCACTGGTGCTGTGATTGATAAGAAGAAAAAAGATAAGGAGAAACAGCAGCAACAGCAATAGTTGATAAGACATTTTTTAGAAAAATATAAAGCCGCTTCGTGATTTACGAGGCGGCTTTTTGTATTTTAATGTTGCATTAGTTTGTATAACAATCTTAGCTACCTTATTTGAATGACGATAATGTATGATTTTGACAAACAATGTGAAACGCTTATTCTTTGTAAAAAATTAAATAAAAATGTTAGCAACTATTGAATTGCGGAATAATAAAACTGAAATAGTCTTTATCTTAGAAGTATTAAAACGCTTAAATGTGCGCATTATTTACGACACCTCTGATACTCCATTAGAAGATAATATCCTCGAAGAACATGCTGCCATCTTGCGAGAACGAAGAACGGCTATGTCTGCTCCAGACGCTCAGTTTTTTACTTGGGAAGAAGCGCAACAGATATTGGCTAAAAGAAAAGCTGAAAAATAACTCCAATGAGTGCTACACTACACATCTTTAAAACTGCTTTAGACGACTTACAAAACGCCCTCGATTGGTACGAATCACAAAGCAATGGACTTGAATCCAGATTCTCAAAAGCTGTCAATGAACGACTTTCTTTTATAGCCGACTATCCAGAAGCTTCCTCTATTCGTGTAGAAGGCTTTCGCGGTGCTCAACTCAAAAAGTTTCCTTGTATTTGGGATAAATCAATTCCTTATTCAGTCTATGAAGCCACGAATTTTCCGAATGAACGAATATTTTCTAATCTACGTGTTGACGAGTGCCATAGAAAGGTTGGTCTAAAATGAAAATTGAAAATAGGTGGCTGAAATTCGTTTAGATCTAAATTAGAAAATATTCGTCAATTCGAAAAATTCGTGGTCTCCTACACGTAGCGTGGCTATCAAACGCATCTTAAAGCCTATTTTTAAAAAGAGGAAACTATCAAACGAAACATGGCTGCTAAGTAGGTTGCCTTAAATAATCGTCACTTTCAATTATTTTATAAAATGTTGATAATCAGCAAAGTAAACCTTCGAGGTTTCTAAAACCTCGAAGGTTT
>JAYTUY010000252.1:0-13869 GCA_043744275.1 Saprospiraceae bacterium | reverse complement strand
TTTTCGCCCTCAAAAAGTTATACCCTTGTTTTTACAAAAAATAAATTCACCGAAAAAAATTAGAAAACATCATGCCTCGCGCTCGTTTCAATCTGCTTCTTTATCAAGTCTGTTAAAACAACACGGCTTGCAACCCTGATTTTGGTAGCCACCTTGCTGCCCAAACACGCTGTGTTTCATCTGCGATGAAATGTATGCCCTTTTTCACGAGCGTAAATAATTCAAAAATATGAAACCGATGGCTTTTAAAGCCTCCCGTAAAGTGTCGAATGACGCACTTTGGGAGCTGTCTATATTCTGTCAAAAACTTAAAAATGGCGATGTCAACCTTGAATATATTTCGAATCCCGATACAATCGGGACTGAGGGGGATGTCGAAATATGTGTCGCCGTTCAGGAAGAAGCAAACAAATATGCCCAACGTTTTCCAACGACAAAAACGGCTTATTTGGAATTTTTGATGGCGCTTTTGCGAGACTATGTGCCGTTATATACGGCGGAACGGGTTCGGAAGGTATCGAATCTGTACCGCCAGAATGTCCGTGTTACAGGCCATCAGAATATGATAAACCATTTTACACAATGGGAAAATGCGCCAAAAACGGATGCTGCATGGGATTATTTTTTCCATTTTATGGCAGTTGATCGTTTATCGAAAGAAAATTCAGTTCCGTTTTACAAAACCCATATTTATAAATTGGAACAAACGGCGGCGGATTGGCAGTTTGAATTGACCCCGACGCATTATCACAATGGCTTGTTTGAATTGTGGAAACAGCAAAAATTCAATCGTCCGCAGTCGTTTGAAAAACTGATTTTGGGCTTTCAACTCGACGGTTTGAATGTGCCGAATGGTTTGCCAAATAAGGATTTTTTTCAAGAGATATGCCAATTGATGCCGCTAAAAAGTACGTTCATTATGGGTTTGACCAAAGCGACGTTTAGTGGCTTGCATGGTTTGTTCAATCGTTTTTGGCAACGCGAAATGCCTTTGTTTTTTGAAAAAATAGGTAAAAACATGCCGACAAATTTAACAAAAGTGCATAAACCGCAAATGGCGCGTTTTTTTGAATTGTGGTTGAAAAGCAAATATCCAAAAATGTTTGAACGAGCGATGTCCGACCAAACGCAAGTACCGCATTTTGAAGGTAAATGGTCGTTTCGTCAAGTGATTCAGTATTTGCCGCCTTGTACGTTGTCGGAGTGGGGTAAATACCCGTCAGGTAGTTGGCAATTTGCTTTTATCGCACATTTAGGTGCGGGTGGTAGCCCACGCACATTTTTGCTACCCCCTCAGTATTGGTTGTCAAAACGGGGGGCATATCTGTTTGTGACGGCGGACGTAGGTCTGAATTTGGTGGATATTTTGCACAATGCCATGTTTGCGACTTTGTCGTGCCCAATGACGCTGCAAGTGGAATTGAGTCCACATATACTTAACTATCCAGCACCGCTTTTTGAGGATTGTGTTCGTTTTTTTATGCGTGAAAATAAGGAAATAGATAATTATCAATATCGTAACTTGTTCAATTATATCAACCATAAGGTTGAAGAAACAGGCACTTTCAACTTCAAAGGTCGAACAATAACTTCATTACTGCGTGCCTATAATGAATGGCAAGGTGAAATTGTTTTAATGCGTTTGAAAGCGGAAAAAGAGCAAAAATGGGTGGGTGCAAAAATGAAAGATATGGATTTCAAAAACGCTCAAGGTAAAGTTTTGCATCGTTTTATCCAACTGAAAAATGCCTACGATTTGGCGATTGAAGGCGCGATAATGCATCACTGTGTTGGTGGTTATGTTTGGCATTGTATAGAAGGTACGTCAAGTATTTGGTCGTTGCGCCGTTTGGAAAAAGACAACACAGTGTCTTTGGTGACTGTTGAGGTGTCGCATAAAAAAATTATTCAAGCACGCGGTCCTTACAATGCAATACCGAGTAACGACGAACAGGCACTCATCAAAAAATGGGCGGATACTGAGGGGGTCGAGTTTTTACATTGTTAATGAGGATTGGAACACGGAAGACACGGATTGGGCGGGTTTTCACGGATATATTTGTGATATGTAGAGACGCAATGTTTTGCGTCTCTTTTTTTTGAGCGGGTATATTTGTATCTCTATAAGCAGAGGCGCAAAATTTTGTGTCCCTACGTTAAAAAACTTTTACTTTGCAAACAAAATAGGCATTACTTCGTTTAGTTTTTAAACTAAGAAAGCATCGTACATTCAAAAAATTCACCATTCACCATTCAAAAAATTCACCATTCACCATTCAAAAATATTCACCATTCAAAAATGAATACAGACATTCTCATCATAGGCGGCGGCATCGCAGGTTTGAGTTATGCGATAAAAGTGGCGCAAAAAAGGAGCGATTTGCGGATTGATGTTTTGACAAAAACTGTTGAAAATGAATCGAATACGCGCTATGCACAAGGCGGTGTGGCAGCGGTGTGGAATATCGAAAAAGACAATTATCAAAAGCACATCGAAGATACACTGGATGCAGGCGATGGCTTATGCGATAGAAATGTAGTAGAAATAGTCGTCAATGAAGGGCCTCAACGGGTTCGCGAAATCATCGATTGGGGAACGCGCTTTGATAAGCACGGCGAAGAGTACGATTTAGGACGCGAAGGCGGACATACCGAAAATCGTATTTTGCACTATAAAGATTTGACGGGTTGGGAAATTCAACGGGCTTTGGTGGCTGAAATGAAAAATCACTCGAATATTTACATTCATGAGCATTATTTTGCAGTGGATATTATCACTCAACATCATTTAGGTTATAATATCACTCGCCTCACGCCGAATATTGAATGTTACGGCTGTTATGCTTTGAATAAGCAGACCAGTAAAATTGAAACGTTTTTGGCTAAAATGACTGTGGTTTGTACGGGCGGAACGGGTCAAGTTTATAAAAATACGACCAATCCAGTTATTGCTTCAGGCGATGGTATTGCCATGATTTATAGAGCCAAAGGTCGCGTTGAAAACATGGAATTTGTTCAATTTCACCCAACTGCTTTGTACAATCCGATAGGCGAGAACCCTAATTTCCTTGTTTCAGAAGCGGTGAGAGGCTTCGGAGCGATTTTGAAAACGCCTGATGGGAAGGAGTTTATGCAAAAATATGATGCTCGCCTATCCCTCGCGCCACGTGATATTGTGGCTCGGGCAATTGACAGCGAAATGAAAATTTATGGCTCGGAATGTATGTATTTGGATTGCACCCACCTTGAAAAGGAAGCATTTTACAACCATTTTCCGACGATTTATGATAAATGTATGAGTATCGGCATTGATCCAATGAAAAACATGATACCCGTTGTGCCAGCTTGTCATTACCAATGCGGCGGTATAAAAGTGGATGATATGGGCAGAAGCAGCATTCAAAACCTCTATGCGAGTGGTGAATGCAGCGCTACGGGTTTGCATGGTGCGAACCGTTTGGCGTCTAATTCACTTTTAGAAGCACTGGTTTTTTCACATCGAATTGCAGAGGATGTTTTGGCTAAAATTGATAGTTTTACTTGGAAAGAAGGCATCCCAGATTGGAACGCTGAGGGTACGACCGTGCCGCAGGAAATGGTCTTAATAACTCAAAGTACCAAGGAATTGAAGGACACGATGAGCTATTATGTGGGCATCGTGCGCTCGAATGTGCGCTTGAAACGGGCTTTGGATAGGCTTTTTATTTTATATAAAGAAACGGAAGATTTATACAATGCCACCACGCTATCCCCTCAGTTGTGCGAGCTTCGCAACCTGATTACGATTGCTTATTTGATAACTCGCTCTGCTTCGATGCGCCCTGAAAGTCGTGGCTTGCATTACACAACGGATTACCCAAAGGAACTGCCTTTTTTGCAGGATACGCTTTTGTAGTTGAGAGTTGAGAGTGCTGAGTTGAGAGTGCTCATAAATGATTGATAATCAATTGATTGCGATTTAAAATATTTTTAATTAAATAAAAAAAAGCTCTTAAATCGTAGCGATTCAAGAGCCTTTTTTATGAAAAATACTGAGGGGGTAGTAGTTGAGAATTGAGAGTTATGAGTTGAAACTGCCCAAACTCTCAACTCATAACTCTCAATTCTCAACTAAATTACGGTTTTACAACCACCTCATTTCCATTAGCATCCAATTCAACAATCTCATAGCCCAATTTCTGCAAACCTGGTAAAACGACTTTTTTATCGCCCACGACGACGATGTTCATTTTATCAGTGTTGATATATTTTTTAGAAAGGGCATTGATTTCATTTTGAGTAATACCTTGCATGATTTTATTTTGCTGAGTGGTATAATCCTTCGGCAATTTATAATCCAAGATATTGGCTAAAAAGAAAGCTTTTTGCTGATTGGATTCAAAACGCAAAGCATCTTTTTGACCGATGGAGCTTTTCATAAATGCCATTTCTTCGGCAGTGATACCTTTGTCAGCATAATTTTTAAACTCTTTCATAAACTCCACGACAGCACTATCCGTTGCACCAATTTTGAAACCGCCTGAACCTGTGAATACGCCACCATCTTTATTGGCATTAAAACCGGCTCTGCAACCATATGTCCAGCCCTTATCTTCGCGCATATTCAAGTTGACGCGGCTATTGAAAGCACCACCCAGCGGAAAATTCATCAAAGTCGTGCGATAATATTCGCCCGTAGCATCGTAAGGTGTTTCGGTCACGTAGCCGATGCGAATTTCAGATTGAGCTGATTTAGGCTTATCGATCAAATACAATTTCGTTTTACTGATGGGTTGCGCGCCTTTCACTTTCGGTATATCCGTTTTGCGCGGTGTCCATTGATCCAAAAATTGAAGTTTAGGCAAAATCGTTTTTTGATCGACATTTCCAACCACCACTAATTTAGCCACGTTCGGCGCATAAGCCTTTGTATAAAAAGCATTCACATCTTCAAGCGTCAATTTAGCCAATGTTTCATTGTAGCCTGACGTCGGAGTTGCCTTGATATTTTCTTTACCAAAAAGGGTTTTATTGTAAATATTTGAAGCAATAAACGCCGGTTGCGATTGCTGAATTTTGTTTTGCTCCATACTTTGCTTAATAATGCGGTCAAAATTCGCTTGTTCAAATTTAGGGCGCAATATTTTTTCAGCCAAAAGATTGAGCGTTTTATCAACGTTTTTAGTCGGCGATTCTACATAAATATCCATGCTTTCAGCCCCTGCGGAGAATGAAATAGTTGCCCCGAGTTTATCCAATTCACTGGATATTTGCTCTGAACTCATGCTCTGAGTAGATTCATTCATCATTTTAGCGGTAATATCCGCCAAACCTGCTTTGCCCAAATCATTCTCTAACAAACGATGTCCGCCTTCAATACTTATCAAAACAGTCACTTTGGGCACTTCATCGTTTTTAGTACCCATTATTTGAACACCATTTTTGAGCTTTGAAGTCCACGTAGTCGGCACTTTAATCACAGGACTCACGCCGACCGTTGGTTTTTTACTTCTATCAAATGAGTCCTTTGCTTTTACATATTTCATGCCTGCATAGCCATAATCGGGAGCCTTATACCCCTTATTGACGGTATAATTGTCGGCTGCAGCCACTGCATTGGCTTGTCCTTTTGGATAAACACTTAATATGACGCTATTTTTATTTTTAATGTACTGATTATACACTCTCATAACGTCGGCTTTGGTCACCGCATGGCTGCGTTTCCACTCTTCCGTCATGAAATTTGGATTGTTTTGATAGGTCTGATAAGCCGCTAATTGCGACACTTTACCCGCCACGCTTGAAAGACTGCCAATCGTATTGGATTCATAACCAGCAATATAGCGCGTAATATCATCGTCGGATGCGCCATTTTTTTCAAACTCTGTTAAGGTTTGGCGAACCATTTTTTCCATATCTGCCAACGATTTACCTGGAAGCGGGGTAATAGTGAATGTAAATTCACCAGACAATTCTGAAGAAAAATTGAACGCTATCACTTGCGTAGCCGATTGCGTTTTAATCAAATTTTTGTAGAGCAATGAGTTTTTACCCTGACCTAATATTTCAGCCAAACAATCCAATGCCGCTTCATCGGCTGAATAGCGAGGCGAAGCAGGGAACGACATAGTCAAGCGTGATACTTTTATATATTGGTCTTCGTAAGAGCAATAACGGTCTTTGTCCAAAGCAGGTATCATGCTTGGCATATTTGCCACCGCTTCACCGCGAGGAATAGAACCGAAGTATTTTTCAACCAATTTCAAGGCATTTTGAGGGTCAACATCGCCGCCAATCGTAATAACAGCATTGTTGGGACCATACCAACGGAGGAAAAAATTCTTCAAATCATTCGCATTCACACGGTCAAGGTCTTCGACATAACCGATGGTCAGCCATGAATACGGATGCCCATAAGGATACATATTTTTAGCACCCACCTCTTGGCTGAGTCCATAAGGGCGGTTGTCATAATTCTGCCCGCGCTCATTTTTAACGGTCGAGCGTTGCACTTCAAATTTCTTTTGAGTGACGGCATCCAATAAAAAACCCATCCGATCCGCTTCAAGCCAGATAGCCGTTTCGAGTTGATTACTTGGCAGCGTTTCGTAATAATTGGTGCGATCGCGATTGGTCGAGCCATTGAGTGTACCGCCTGCCGCCGTGACGAATTTAAAATGCTCTTCATCGGCGACGTTGTCCGAGCCTTGAAACATCATGTGCTCAAAAAAATGCGCGAAGCCAGATTTACTGATTTCTTCACGCGCCGAACCTACGTGATACGTGACATCCACATGCACGAGTGGGTCGGAATGGTCTTCATGCACCACAACGGTTAAGCCATTGGGCAACACATATTTTTCATAAGGAATCAATATCTCATCGCCCTTGCGCGTGATTTTTTCTACCAATTTGGCTTGAGAAAAGCCGAAAGGAGCCGTTGTAATCATCATTAAAAATGACAATGACAATAATTTTAGTTTTTTCATATAAAATGATTAGTTTGGTGAAAAAGGAGATTTAATAAATCGTAACGACCTTAAAAAACAAGTAAGGATTTCTAAGGTTGCTCAAAGTTACACCAACGCCTTCTTTCATTTTAAACATCTATAAAAAAACTCATGAATTTAGATAGAGGCAGGGTTTTCTTAGATATAGGGCTTGAAATGGACGACGATACTGAGGGGGTGATAGTATTGAAAACCAAATGCTTAGTGATTTTTTTAATTGAATACACCATCATTATAATTTTCTGCATCTTATTTTAAAATGATAATAATGAAAAAACAGCTTTTAATAAATCAAGTTTTAGCAGTATTAATTTTAATATTCTTAATGAGTATATTATCATTGCAGATACATCGTTTTTTACCAAATACAGTTGTAAAAACCCACATTTATAGAACTTGTACTTCTAATGAGGCTGCTATTAGTCAAGCTATTAAAGATATTGAAAATGGTAAAAAATATATCTTAATGACAGGACTTTTGGATATTGATAATGTAAGAGAGAAAGAAATGATAAAAGAAGAACAAGATTTTGATTTTAAATATGTTAGTCTTGGGTGTGTAGGTGGAAATCGATTTAGTGCTGTTTATCATCAAATAATGCAGCGGGAAATTAATCAAAAAGCTAATAAAATGGTTTTTAAAACTTTTGATATTTACACTTTAATGGAAATGAGGAAAAGAAATATAAAATAGTCCTAAAAAACAACGGCGATACTGAGGGGTATCGCCGTTGTTGTATAAAGAATATAAAGCTACTAAGCAGCTTTTAAAACTTCTACATTAAGTTGAAAATCGTACAATATAGTTTTCAATTCTTCTAAAAATTGTTGACGCATATTATTGTATTGTTTCACCATCAAAGAACTTTGAATTTCTTTGCTATGAAGCGTTATGAGTTGATTGAGTTTTTCAATATTTTCAAGAATATCGAGAACCCTTATTTTTTTATCGTCTGATATATGTTCCATTGTTTCTATTGGCTAACAGATACTATAGCTTGGGTCTCTTGTCGATAAGAAGATGATAAACTTTGCCACTTTTCAACAATCTTTTTAGTCATTTTCAATATCATATCAGGAGAAACTTCATCAGGAAAAGACTGTATTATTGCTGCTACAATCGTTTTTATAGACATATTAGGGTTTTCCTTGAAAAACCTGATAGTGTCCGACTCTGCCAGATTGAGCATGGATTTTTCATACTTTTTAGGCAATATATCTTTGTTAGACTTATTTTGCACCGACTTAATAGCTTCATGAAAATGCGCAAGAGAAGCGTCTTTTAAGGCATCTTCAAAACTGATTGATTTATGTTGTCCTATATTTTTCATTGTACAAATTTACGTTTTAATCTAAAAAAATCATAAATTTTTTCTGGTGAATAATCTTCCTCATCATCTCTACCTTTATAAACGCCTTTAATTTGGAAAACAGCATTAATATTATCAAAATTTCTACGAAAAACATGATGATACAACCTTTTTCGTTTTTCATCAATAGGATTTATTTCAATCCTTCTTAATGGAAAAGCCTCTGAGAAGTGATAAACAATTTTAGTAATTGTACCTATTAGTTTTACGATGTCGTGATTATTGGATATAATCGAATCATCAATTTGACCTTTATGTAAATCACCAAAACCTAAATTCCAAAGGTCATCTCTTAAATGCGTAAAAAGAACCATTTTAATGATTTCACCTTGTTTGCCTTCGCTTACAAAGAAAAATTGAGATTTATCTTCCGAGTCGAGATAGTCATAAAATTCATTTATCATAGTATATTTCTTGTAATTAATTTTTATTGTAGGCACAAATGTAATATTTTTTTTAAAGTTGTTTATCTACCGACTTTTAGTAGTTTTCTGTATTTTTTGAAAAAAAAACTATAATTTTTTCAAAAAAACAACGGCGATACTGAGGGGTATCAACGTAGTTGTAAAAGTAGTGGTACTATATTTGAGCAAAAGCATCATGTTGAATTCAACCTATTTTTTTTAAAAACTTAAAATTGAGACTCATGAAGCAAGAAGAACATTTAGCCATAAAATATGCTCAATACAATGACCAGCAAATTGCCCATATAATTTTGAACCCTAATCAATATACAGAAATTGCTGTATTGATAGCAAAATTAGAAGCTGAAAAAAGAGATTTACCTCAATCAGTTTTTGAAAATTATAGTGTAAAACAAGAAAAGGAGTTAGGAATTACAATTAAATTAGCACTTATCGAGCTTTCATTTGGTGAAAAAGTGATAGTTTATTTTCTATGGATGTTTAAATTTCTATTCGCAATATTTCTTCATGATGCTTACAAAGCAGGATATGAACTTAAATTAAGCCAGTTAAGATATTATTGGTTTGGTGGTATAATTGCTACAATGGGAGGTTTTGCAATTGCGAATATTACAGACTCGTTGATAATGTTTTTTATAGTATTTTTATCAGGTTTTTTTATTTTACGTTACTTCGATATAAAACTTAATCGCAATAAAATATTAGAAAAGTATTCTATTTCAAATGAATATAGAGGATAAAAAACAACGGCGATACTGAGGGGTATCGCCGTTGCTATAAAAATGTAAAAAGTAGTATTAAATTGAGTTTATTGATTGAGGCTATTAGCCCTTATATTTTTTCTCTTTGCCTTTATCGTCGTCATGGTCATCATCATCGTCTTCTTTCTTTTTGCTTTTGTTCTTCAATTTATCTTTACCATGACCCTTACCGTGATTCATTTCGCTCTTGCCTTCGCCTTCTTTTCTGTCAGCTTTGTCGTGGTCGTCGTGGTTGTCTCTTTCTCCTTTATGGTCAGCATGTTCTTTACCTTTGTCTCCCTTATTGCCTTCGCGTTTTCTATTTTCTCCTTCGGTTTTAGGTTCTTTTTTTTGAGTATCTGCACTTGAAGAACCGTCCGTATCAGGGCGGCGACGATATTTTCCTTTTGATTTGCCTCTCGAATCAGTTTTAGTATCCGCTTGTGGCGTTGACTGAGGGGTCGCTTGAGGAATCGTTTTAGTGTCGTTAACAGTGACATTTTCAGGAACTTGAGCCTGTAAAGTCGTAGCAGAAAGACCCATACAAACCATTAAACCAATCAAAATTTTGTTTTTCATAAAACAACCTGTTTTTAACGTAGTGAAATAATAATTGCTCATTCTGACGAAGCATATCAAAATAGTAACTTTTTATTTCTTCGGAACGATAGCATCATAATATGTCGCATTATAGCCGCCCCAAATGCCCAATCCTCCAACCACATTATGCTTAACCCGTGTATAAGATGAAAATGGACCACCACTATTCGCATTATATTCAAGGGTATTCCAAAAATCGAAATGGGCTTTATCAATCGAGCAAAATTTGATAGAAATGGTATCGCCGCGTTTCCATAAGCCAAATACTGAGGCATCAGATTCCGCACCGCGTGGCTCGCTTTTGAAGAGGTTGAACTTGGTATTAATGCCATCAAAAAAAGCATCATCCGTTACTGAACTCCCTCCAGCAACATACGAACTACCGTTTACAGAAGTGAAATAGCGGTAAAAATCAGGACCTTTGGGGTCATTCGCATATGCCCGCATCTGAGCCATCGTATCATTATTATTGATGCCTGGCGGTTTGATAAATACAGCAGAATCAATGGGGACAGTCCGTGTGATAGTGGTTTGGGCTGATAAAATCTTGCCTTCCTTTGTTTTAATGTTTAAATAATAGGTTTTACCGACTTCTCCTTTAATGCGTTGGGCAAAATCAAGATAAACGCAAAAGTTGAAATTAGCATCTACGCTGTCCAATTGGATACCAAAAGCCTTCGCCGCTTGCTTCCGTACTGAGGGGTCGAGGTCTTTCCAACAAAACTCTTGAAGTTTTACGCTGTCCTTTCCATTGCTCACCGTTACATCCGCACCCGTAATAAATAAGTTATTCGCATTTTTTATTTCTTTAAAAAAAGGCAGACTCTTCGTCAAAATCACATAAGACGGTGTGGCATCGCGTCCTGCTTCAATATAGCCTTCTACCACCACATCATCCGACGTATCAGGCAGGTTAGGAATATACTCTTTTTCGCAAGCGATGAAACCGAATATTAGTAGAATAATGATGATTAAATTATTGATTTTCATTATATTATAAATTAGTTAATTATTAGTTATTAGGTAATTGGTTATTAGGTTACTCGTTAGGATGGATATTTTATCAAATTTCTACAAACGTTAGAATCCTTTGGACTGTTTCTCCAAATATCGAACAATCTTGAATAGTAACTCAATAACCCAATAACTATTTTTGACCCCATTTGAAATTCCATGTAACAGAAGGGATAATCGGAAACAAAGTCACTTGATAAGAAGTCGCTTTGGCAGTCCCTTTTTCAAAAGAATTTTTCACATCATAATAAACAAAAAATGGATTTGGCTGATTGTAGGCATTATAAACTGAAAAAGTCCAACTGGATTTCAAGCCCACTTTATCGGGCTTCGGTGTGAAAGTAGCCCCGAAATCGAAGCGGTGATAATTGGGCAAACGCAATGAATTGCGGTCGCCATAATCAATATTGAGTTTTTGATCAATAAAAAACAGGCTTTTCAAAGGTGTAAAAGTATTGCCTGTTGCAAAAACAAAATTACCATTCAAATCCCATTTTTTATTGATTTGATAATTCGCAACTACCACAACGTCATTGATGCGGTCGTAGGTAGAAGGATATTCTTTACCTTTATTGACGGCAGGGAATTTCCGCAATGTGCGCGACCACGTATAACCCACCCAACCATTCAAACGCCCCTTTGCTTTTTTAATGAAAAACTCTGCACCATATGCCTTGCCGCGTCCAAAAACGAAACTTTGCTCCACGTCTTGCGAAGGCTGACCGACATAATCTTCGGGATAATCTATCTGATTTTTCAAATCTTTATAATACACCTCCACCGATGTTTCCCATTTATTATCCTTAAAATTGCGGAAATAGCCCATCGCATATTGTACGCCGCGCTGTGGTGCTACCAATTCCGAACTCGGCACCCACACATCCGCTGGCAGCGAACTCGTCGAGTTAGAAACCAAGTGCAAATACTGAGTGGTAGCCGTGATACCCAATTTTAAAGAGCTGGCAGCATCCAAATTTAATTTGGCGCTCGCTCGTGGCTCAAAACCTGTGTATGTTTTGATTGGCTCACCTGCTGCGTATTGCTTATCATTTTTAGTAGATTTATAAGGTCCAACGTGTTGAAATGCAGACACCCGCGCCCCATATTCGAGCGTCAACTGAGGGGTCAGTTTCCAAACATCGGCTGCATAAAGTGCTGTTTCGTGGGCATATTTTGCTTTGATTTTATCGGCGTTAGTAAAGTTCTGTTCGCCGTTTGTGAAGTTAGCAACATTGGGGGTCAAACGGTGATATGTATAATTTAAACCATACTTAACTGTATGATTCACATTGGCAAACCAGTCAAAATCCAACTTTGCATTATAATCTCTAACCCCACTAAATATCTTCAATTTGAACACATCTTGACCGCCATCTACTTGAAAATCATAGTCGTTATAGATAGCTGAAACGTTCATAAAAAGCTTGGGATTGAACACGTGATTCCACCTCAAAGTTGCTGTAGCATTGCCATAAGGCAATTCAAACTTAAAACCTCTTTCATTGGAATTAAATATCAATTTATCCCGTCCGAAATAGCCACTTAAATATAAGCGGTCTTTATCGCTCAAGGTGTAATTCACCTTAGTATTGAGGTCGTAGAAGTAATAATTAGTGCCTGCAAATTTAGTTTTATCAATGAATGGTTGCGCCAAATCCAAAGCATAAGTCCGCCTTGCCGACACCATAAATGAGCTTTTATTTTTCTGAATCGGACCTTCCACCGTCAATCTACTCGCTATCAAACCGATGCCGCCTTCTACACCAAAAGTTTGGTTATTGCCTTCTTTCATTTGAATATCCACCACTGAACTCAGCCGCCCACCGTATTGTGCAGGCATCCCACCCTTAATTAAAGTAACATTTTTAATAGCATCTGCATTGAAAACGCTGAAAAAACCAAGCAAATGACCTGGATTATACACAATCGCCTCATCCAGTAGCACGAGGTTTTGGTCAATACCACCGCCGCGGACATAAAAGCCACTGCTGCCCTCCATCGCCTTTACACCTGGCAAGAGTTGTATGCTTTTCAAGACATCTACCTCACCCATCAAAGCAGGCATTTTTTTAATATTTTCAATCGGCATCGTCACCGTTCCCATTTTGGTACTCGTCACGTTTTTATCTTTTGGATCTGCCGTGATAACCACTTCTTGCATCACGACCCCCTCAGTAAGAGAGATGTTTTTTGACATATCGCTCGACAAATCCACCTCAACCTCTACATCGCCATAACCGACGTAACTAATTTTAAAAGTGTATTTGCCTTGGGGCAATGTCAATGAATAAAATCCGTAGTTATTGGTAGAAGTTCCTTGATTGATGGACGCTTTGTTAAAGACATTCACACCAATCAAAGTCTCGCCTGTACGCGTATCCTTGACATAACCTGATAATGTATAATTCTGTGAAAATGAATTATTTATGAACACAATGCTCATAAAAAAGGAGAGTAAAAATATTCGGGTATTCATGATGATTTCAATTTTTTTATTTTAACTCTAAGGTTTTAATTCATTCCATTTATAGACACTTGAAAGGAATTAACCACTATTCTAAAACCTGTTTTTATTGACATTATAACCTCGCCAACCTTGAAAAGTTCAATTTTTTAATCGAAAATAACAAAATAATATTTTGTGGAAGCCGTTTTTTTTTCATAAAAATATCTAAACCCATATATTTTATTTCATCTGAGAAAAGGCGAGATGTATTCAGAGCATACAAAG
>JAYTUY010000251.1:0-13985 GCA_043744275.1 Saprospiraceae bacterium | reverse complement strand
TGTCATTGCGAGGAACGTGGCAACTGAGAAGGGTCTTTATATTGATAATAAAAAATCTTGCAAAGCATTTCGAGGAATAGAAAACAAACGTTTTTATCATTTCAATAATATTTTTCTATTTTAAAACTGAGATAAAACCTTTAACTTTACAGGAAAAAATAGGATATGGTATCACTAACAGAATTATTGCCTGATATTCGCCAATTAGCTTTTCTTGATAAGGTTAGGCTCATTCGCATCTTAGCAGATGAAATAGATATGCCTAAGAATCAAGAAGAAATTTATTTTGAACCTTACAAAACTTATTATTTACATACTCCTCAATTTGAAGTAGGTGCTGCGGATATACTTATGAAAGCACTTATGGAAGCATCAGAAGAAAACTAAACAACTATGAGATTTTCTTACTCGACTACACATCCAAGCCATACTCAATTAGACAGTATGCCACGTTTACCGTTAACTCTCAAATTGAATAATTTATCAATTGACGTTTTTGGACTTGTTGATAGTGGTGCAACTATTAATGTATTACCATTTTCGGTTGGTCAACAATTGGGCGCAATATGGGATTCCCAAAAAGCTGTTATCCGTCTTGCAGGAAATATGGCTAATACATTGGCTCAACCTATTATAGTTAAAGCTGAAATTAGTAATTTCGCACCTGTATCTCTTGCTTTTGCATGGGTGTCACACAACAATACGCCTATTATTTTAGGACAAACTAATTTTTTCAATGAATTTGAGGTTTGCTTTTTTAGAAATAGTTTTGAGTTTGAAGTAAAACCAAAAAAATAAGTTGAATGACTATGGATAAATTTTTGATTCCCACGATGACAAAATATATAATTCAAACAACTCACAATTTTCCATCCATGAACGGGCTGCTTCCCGAAGGGTTTCGGGACAGGCAGTAAATGGGTCTCCTAACCCTTTATGTCGTATCTTTTAAGTCTTTGACTTCATGGTTAAATAAAAAATTCACTCCCTCAGTATTGAATCTTTTAACGCTTTATTAAAGCCATTTGTAGCCCAGCACATCCAACAAGACCTTAAAATACTATTTTGCTTTGCAGACCTTGTCATCGAAATTTCCTATCACAGACTGCTTTCATCGCAATTAAATGAAAAAAGAAAAAACATTTGAATAAGGATTTCAAGTCAAAAAAGGTTTAAATTTGCATAAAAAATTTGACTATGAAATTTGTAGATGTAAAAAATGAAGGATTAAAAGAAGCATACGAAGATGCCAATAAAAATAGCTGGACACAGGCAGAATTAGATGCTTATAACTATGCCGCCATGCGTGAACAAGATGATAGAGGTAGAGTGGAAAAATCATTGCAAAAAGGTATAGAAAAAGGTGAAGAAAGGAGAGAAACAGAATTGGTCATTGAAATGCACAAAGATGGAATTACAAATGATAGAATTGCTAAAATAGCAAAGATTTCAATTGAGAGAGTTGAAGAAATCATAAAAAACCACTCAAATACTGAGGGGGGGGTAAAGTGGCATCCTGTAAGTCTTTGACTTCATAGTTAAATAAAAATTTACCCCCTCAGTATTGAATCTTTTTACTGCTTTATTAAAGCCATTTGTAGTCCAGAACGCCCAACAAGACCTGAAATGCCATTTTGCTTCTTGCTGCTGCAGGGGGTATTGCGGTGGTTTTCCTTTAAGTTCTCAACAAATACAAGGAAAAAATACTCATACCAAAATCAAAAACGTTGTTAACTTTGTAGTCTAAAAACTACAATAATGGCAGTTAAAGAAAAATATATTAATCCATTTACCGATTTCGGCTTCAAAAAACTGTTCGGTACAGAACTAAATAAAGACCTGTTGATTGATTTTTTGAATGAGGTCATTTTGCCTGACCAGAAAAGAATATTTGATTTAAAATATAGTAATAACGAGCGTATTGGTCAGACAGAAATAGACCGAAAAGCGATATTTGACTTATATTGTATCAGTTCGCTTGGGGAGCGATTTATTGTTGAAATGCAAAAAGCGAAACAAAACTATTTCAAAGATAGAAGTGTATTTTATTCTTCATTTCCAATACAAGAACAAGCGCAAACAGGCGATTGGAATTATAAACTGTCGCCGATTTATACAGTTGGGATATTAGATTTTACTTTTAGTCCTGATGAGACAATAGAAGATATGAAGACAGATATTCAAGAAGTGAGACATGAAGTACAATTGAAAAATCAAAAAGGTAAAGTTTTTTACGACAAATTGACCTTTATATACTTGGAAATGCCTCATTTTACTAAGACAGAAGAAGAATTAGAAACAACATATGATAAGTGGTTATATGTTTTGAAGCATTTATCGAGTTTAACAGAAAGACCGATGAAATTACAAGAAAAGGTGTTTCATAGACTATTTGAAGCAGCCGAGATAGCGAAATTTACACCCGAAGAAAAAGAACAATATGAAGAAAGTTTGAAATCATACAGAGACCTTAAAAATGTAATTGACACAGCTTATGATGAAGGAGAAATTAAAGGAAAGACAAATGGAATAATTAAATCATTAAAAAGAGACAAATTATCAATGGAAGAAATTGCCGAAGACTTTGATGTTAGTATAGAATTTGTCAAGCAAATAAAACGCGATAACAAACTATAATTGTATCAAAATAATAAAAATAACCGCTGGCATAAGTTACCACTCAAACTACTCACAATTTTCAATCAAAGTACTGGGTGGTTGCTCGTGAACAACAAAAGCCTTTTGCAACAAGCAAAAGGCTTTTTTAACAACTAAAGCAAGGACTTAATCATTTTATCGATCACGCCATGACCCCCAAAGCCATCTCCAACGATTGATGCGCCGCCACATGTTTTTTCTCACCATGAATCATGACATCTATCGCTTTATCGCTGAGATTTTGAACTTCTACAGCATTTTTAGTCACTTTCACTTCCAAACTTGAGCCTCTGAAACGGACTTTAAATGCGATGGATTGCCAAGCACTCGGCAAATATGGGTTGAAATGAACCATGCCATCTTTCACGCGCATACCCCCGAAGCCTTTCACGACCGACATCCAAGTGCCTGCCATTGAAGTAATGTGCAGACCATCTTCAGTGTCATTATTATAGTCGTCGAGGTCTAAGCGGCTGGTGCGGAGATACATTTCGTAAGCCTTATCATAATTGCCAATTTTAGCGGCTAATATCAC
Source organism: Saprospiraceae bacterium (assembly GCA_043744275.1). Lineage (GTDB taxonomy): Bacteria > Bacteroidota > Bacteroidia > Chitinophagales > Saprospiraceae > JAAFJT01. The sequence continues at coordinate 10,792 of JAYTUY010000251.1, read as the reverse complement.
ATGGACACAAGGCGAAAGTGATGATTCATGCACCGTGCGTGGTTCGTAAAAATCGAAATTGCGCTTGTGTGTTTCCAAATCAAAATCATCTTCAAAAAGGTAAAGCCCTTGTAAAACATCAGCCTGTTTGATAAAACATGAGCGCAATATCCTATCCCACGACCATTTTTGATTGATGGGGCGGTCTTGCGGACGCAAATCATGAATCGTCAAAAGGTCTTTATCCATATAATTGTCTTGCTGTAAGAAAATGCCAAGGTTTTTCTCTTCAGGCAAGAAGAACTTATCGCATATATCTGTCCATTTTGTTGTTTCTGTTTCAACATTAAAATGGGTGGTATTGACAATGGCAAGATATTGTGCAGGCGCGGTTTGTTTCACATAATCCAACGCTTCCATCGCATATTGCATACACCAACGCGCTATGTAACTCGTGTACCAGTTATTATTGATATTGTTCTCATATTCATTCGGTCCTGTTACGCCGTGCATTACATATTGATTGCGCATGGTTGACCAATGTACACGTTGTGCCCAAAAGCGTGCAATGCCAATCAACACCTCAAGCCCATGTTCAGCCAAGTATTTTTTATCGTCGGTATAATTGATGTAATCATAAATGGCGTAGGCAATTGCGCCGTTGCGATGTATTTCCTCGAAGGTAATTTCCCATTCATTGTGGCACTCTTCACCATTGATTGTCACCATCGGATACAAAGCCGCCCCCTCAGTAAAACCGAGTTTTTGAGCGTTTTCAATGGCTTTTTGAAGGTGTTTGTAGCGATAAACCAAGAGATTGCGGGCTACTTTTTCCTCTGCATTCACTAAATAAAATGGAAGGCAGTAAGCTTCGGTATCCCAATAAGTAGAACCGCCATATTTTTCACCTGTAAAACCTTTTGGTCCAATATTGAGGCGTTCGTCTTCGCCTGTATAAGTTTGATTGAGTTGAAAAATATTGAAACGAATGCCTTGTTGAGCCGACACATCGCCTTCAATCACAATATCAGATGCTTCCCATTTGGCAATCCAAGCGGCGGCTTGTTCTGCTAAAGCCACTTCAAAACCTTTTTTTTCAAAATTTTTCAACACCTCTTGCGACCGTTTCAATAATTCCTCTTTCGGATGATTTTCAGAAGATAAAACTGAGGCATATTTATACACCACAATCTCAGACCCCTCAGTCATTTTCACATCAACAGTGCAAGCAGCATATTTATCCCGCTTCCGACGAAAGGCTACAAAATCGTCTAACTCTTTATTATCAACGAATAATCGAAATTTCATACCCGTTGCAACATGAAAATCCGTTTTTTTAGTAGAAGCTATGACAAAAGCCTGAGCATTTTTAACCAATTTGGTTTCTTCATTCCAAAATTTCTCATCCCAATTCGTATCTTTATTAGAAACATCGGCATCTACTGAGGGGGTAATGGATATTTTACCTGAAAAATTAACCGATTTTACGGCATAACGAATAGCTCCACACTGATCATCAACGATTGAACAAAACCGTTTGGAATGTATTTCAACAATCCGACCCAAAGCCGTTTTGACACGGGCTTTACGCTCTAAAAAGCCTTCGCGCATATTCAAAACACGCTTAAAATCCAAGACTTCGCACTTAGCTAAATCCAGCATTTCACCATCCAATTCGACATCAATCCCAATCCAAGACGGGGCATTTAAGACCTTTGCAAAATATTCAGGATAGCCATTTTTCCACCAACCCACTTTGGTTTTATCGGGATAATAAACGCCAGCAACGTAAGTGCCTTTCAGCGTTTTGCCTGTATAAGTCTCTTCAAAATTGGCGCGTTGACCCATCCGACCATTGCCGATAGAGCAAAGGGATTCGGAGATTTCGTTGTAATCAGGTACAAAACCTTCTTCCACGATACACCATTCGTCGTGTTTGATGTAATTTTTCATTATTTAAAATTGATTGAAATATAATAAAAAGCAGATTGTAGAAATTGAGTGCTTTATTTTCGTTTTCCCCCTAACCCCCGAAGGGGGAACGCTTTCGAAGTAATGTAAATTATAGCATTAATTTTATTATCTTCCAAAGCGTTCCCCCTTCGGGGGTTAGGGGGAAATGTCAAAAAAAAGCCATTATTTTAAAGAGCTAACAGAAGCAGAAAGTGCCTCCAAAACTTCGCTATAATCTATATATTCAAAGCCAGGAATCACAATATGGGCTTCATCCAAGACATCATGACTGCCCACGCCGACTGTATAAAAGCCACCATCTAAGGCTGCTTCAACACCTTTTTCAGCATCTTCAAAGACGATACACTCTTTAGGTTCAGCTCCAATAGCTTGTGCACCTAAGAGAAATACCTCAGGATCGGGTTTGCTTCGAGTGGTTTTGTTACCGTCAATAATGGCATCAAAATAATGCATTAAGCCGATTCTTTCAAGGATGGTGACTGAGTTTTTACTGGCTGAGCCCAGTACAATTTTGATTTTTCGTTTTTTCAAATCATCTAAGAAATTCTTCACCCCTGGCAAAGTTTCATCGGGCGACATATGCGTGATGAAATCCAAATACCAAGCATTTTTTTTATCCGCCATTGCGGTTTTTACTTCATCATCATGCTCTTCCATGCCGCCCCAAGAGAGGATAAGATTAAGAGATTCGACTCGGCTCACGCCCTTCAATTTTTCATTTTCTTCTTCGGTAAAGTCAAACCCCAGTTCGTTTGCTAACTTTCTCCAAGCTTTAAAATGGTATTTGGCAGTGTCGCAGATAACACCGTCAAGGTCAAAAATACACGCTTTAATTTTATTCATATCGCCTAAACAATTGATTTTAAATGACTTATCTTGATTTTAATTCTGTTTGTATTTCTTAGGGCGCGGTAAAGATAATTTAAAATTAAAACTTAACTTTTTTTCAATTAAGAAAATGATAAATTTTGCTGAGAGACTGTTATTTTTGGGTCGAGTGTAGCGCGGAACTCCAGTTCCGCTAAATTAAAAACATCAAATTAAATGAGGTTGTGTAATAAATATTTAACTTATTACACAACCGCGCTACTATACATTATGAATATTCGACCAGTCAAAATTTCAGAATTAGACATATTGCTTCCCATCGTGAAACAAACCTTTATTGATACTTATGAACACCTCAATAATCCTGCTGATTTTCAAGCATATTTAGACAATAATTTTACACTTGAAAAACTGAGAGAAGACTTCAAGCCTTCATCATCCGACAATTTGTCATTGCAGGGACACGATTTTTTCAGCGAGAAACGTGTCAATACTGAGGGGGGTAATCAAATTCAAAAAGGGGCATATTTTTATTTTGTTGAAGATGAAAAAATTTGTGGTTATTTTAAAATTAATATGGATAAATCGCCACTTGAATCTGAGTCTCCTGTCATTTACCCATCCGATACTGATTATAAAAAACTAAAAGGTGTTGAAATCGAACGTATATACGTAATAAAGCAGATGAAAGGACGTGGAATCGGTCGATTAATGATAGAAAAAACGATGGAAATAGCGAAAAACAATGGATTTGACTACGTTTGGCTGGGTGTCTGGGCTGATAATGCCGCAGCAATAGCCTTTTATCAAAAAATGGGTTTCACTATTTTCGGAGAACATATTTTTATGATGGGTGATGATGCTCAAAAGGATTTTTTAATGATTATAATATTGAGTTATTGAGTTATTGAGTTATTAATCACTCAATCACTCTTTTAAAAAAGATATGAAAAGAAAATTTGAAACATATATTGCTAATAATCAGCTTTTTACGAAAGAAGATAAACTGCTCGTGGCGGTGAGTGGCGGCGTGGATTCAATGTGGCTGGTGCATTTGATGAAAAAGTGCGGTTATACATTTTCAATAGCCCATTGCAATTATAAACTGAGGGGTGAAGAGTCGGATGGCGATGAGCATTTTGTTCGCCAAACCGCTGCACATATAGGTGCACGCTACCATGTGAAGCGATTTGATACGATGGAATATGCTGAAAAGAAAAAGATTTCGATTCAAGAAGCGGCACGGGATTTAAGGTATGAATGGTTTGAATATTTGAGACAAAAGTTTGATTATCAATGGGTTATAACGGCTCACCATGCTTCGGATAGCGTCGAAACCATGCTATTTAATTTTTCAAGAGGCAGCGGACTGAGGGGGTTGAAAGGCATTCAGCCGAAGAATGGCTCTGTTGTTCGTCCGCTTTTATTTACAACAAAACAGGAAATTTTGGAAGCTGTTCAAAAAGAAAATATTGCTTACAGAGAGGATTCATCCAATGCTTCTTATAAATATACACGAAATTTTATTCGGCAGCAAATTATACCGCTCTATCAACACATTAATCCAGATTTTGAAAAAACGGCGATTGATAATTTAAAATATTTGAGCGAAGCCAATGCCCTACTCCATTATTTTATTCAACAAATAAAAAAAGAAGTCGTCGAAACGATTGATAATCAACCATTTGTACATAAAATTAATAAAAATAAATTACAAGCATACCCCTCAGTATCAACCATTCTTTTTGAAATTTTGAAAGATTTTAATTTCAATTCAGGTCAAGTGGAGCAAATACTTCATGAAAAAGAAGGCTATACAAAAGTAGGTACAAAATTTTATTCGGCGACTCATACCTTGCTAATTGAAAGAGATTATTACGTTTTACAATCAATAAAAAACAAGTCAGATACTCCCAAGGGGATAAATGAGGGGGTTGTTTTTTTAGGAATTGATAGCGAGTTAAAGGAAATTGAATTCAATCATTCAAAGCTGCTTTTGGATGAATGTTGTATGAATGATTTTAATATTGTGAAAGATAAAAATATTGCTCAATTGGATGCTGATGCTTTACATTTTCCATTAAAATTGCGACATTGGCATCAAGGCGATTATTTCAAACCGTTTGGCATGAAAGGCAAGCGTCAAAAACTCAGTGATTTTTTTAATCAAAATAAAATCTCTGCTTTTGATAAAGAAAAAATATGGATTTTAGAGACTGCCAAAGGCGAAATTTGTTGGATTGTGGGCTACAGAATTGATGAAAGATTCAAAATGACTGAGGGGTCGGTGCGGTGTTTGAAAATTGAGTTGGTGAATTAACCAAATGGTCAATTTTAATTAACCTTAAATTTTACAAAATTAGCTTAATAATTGCAATAACAATTAAAATTCAAGCATTTTACGATTTATAAAATAAGGCATTAACCATTTGGTCAATTACGCACTCAAGCCATTTCATAGTAATTCAAATCTTTGCCAAAAGTTTCTTTCAAATATAAGATAGCCCCAAAAGCCAAAGCGATACAAATCACACCGACTATTGCCACACTATAAATCGTCCCATTATTCGACTCTAAAGTTTTATATGCCAACGTAATTGGTATCACGGCTCCACGTACGAAATTGGGAACCGTAACAGTTACTGTTGCTCGAATATTAGTCCCAAATTGTTCAGAAGCGATGGTGACGAATAGCCCCCAATAGCCCGATGAAACACCTATAAAAAAGCATAGAATTAGGAACTGAGAAACGGATAATCCTCTCACATTCATCTGAAAAATGACCATGACTATAGTTGACAACATGAACCCTAAAACAACTTTCCGCCGATTGGTAAATATCTGACTGAGCCAACCACACAATAAATCGCCAACCGAAAGCCCAATGTACGCATACATAACGGCATCCGCCACGCTCACTTTGCCTGTAACGCCCGTTGCTTCAGCTATTTTAGGAGAAAATTTGATTAAAATGCCGAGGATAAACCAGATGGGAAGCCCCATTAAAATGCACATCAGGTATTTCACAAAGCGTTCGCGATTGGTAAAAAGGGATAGAAAATTGCCTTTCGATACCCCCTCAGTATTTTTAAGGTTTTCGAACATACCTGATTCAAAAGTGCTAAAACGCAGCAAAAGCAAGGCTAAACCTAAGCCACCGCCTATAAAATATGCCATTTGCCACGAATAACTTTTGCTCACAAAGGCTGCCGCAACCGCCCCCAAAGCACCCATTCCGACGATAATCACCGTACCAATCCCCCGCGTTTCCTTCGTCATGAGCTCTGCCACCAGCGTAATAGCTGCACCCAATTCGCCCGCCAGACCAAAGCCTGCAATAAATCGGAGGATAGAGTAAGTGGTGGTGTCCGTAACAAAACCATTAGCAAAATTGGCGAGGGAATAAATGAGAATAGAGCCAAAAAGGATGGATTTACGCCCCATTTTATCACCCAAAATGCCCCACAGCAAGCCGCCGATGAGCATACCGCCCATTTGATAATTGAAAAGCACATAATCATAATAGTAATCAATTTGTTCAGGGCTGAGATTGAGACCATTGACGCCAAGACTTTGCTTGCCAATGACGTTGAAGAGTTGCAAATCGAAGATGTCCACGAAATAGCCAAGAGAAGCCACTAACACCGTAAACCACACTTTTTTATCACTTTTGTTTTCCATAAGTTGTGTTGAAATAAAATTTATGAGAGAGTATTTTAAAATAATATGAGAAAAAAATAATCCTGCAATATAGAAATGAATTTTGGAAATTAAATAATTTACCAATTAAGATTTGGCTAATTTAAAATCCTTTACTACATTTAATCGATTTTACTACATTAAAGAATAGTTTATTATGAAAAGCATAAAAATATTACTCAAAAAAAACATCGACAAAATAGCTAATATTTATTTCATTTTTCTGCTCATTATGCTATTATCCAAATACTGGACAAATGGCTTTTTCATTGATTTGTGCTCCTCAATGATTTTGTTTATATCCTTTTTATTTTTCATCAATATGTCCATCAAAATAAAATGGTTGGCTTTTTCATTGGGCTTTTTGGGTATTATTTGGTCATTAATCATGGTTTTCGCTTTCCATGTTGAAGTAAAAAAGTCGCTCGGATTGCCTTTTTTCAATGCCGAATTGCTCATCTGCGGCATTCCATTTATGCTCTCGAATGTCTTTTTTTCTATTAAAATATTCGCTAAGTGCTTTGCGGATACGGCTCAACATCAAACTACTTTTACTTTGTAAAAAAGATTTGTCTTTATAGAAATATAAACACCCCCTCAGTAAAAAGCCCTAAAATGAGTGAAATACTGAGGGGGTGTTTTCGTTAATACCTCAAAGTAAAACATAAATTAAAGTTATGTGAACCTTCAACATCATTTTAAATTCAAAACAAAATTTGGCAATCTGTTCAGAATGATTTTACTTTGTAAAAAAGAAATGATATGACTATTTATGCTGCTTATGACAAAATTGCTGAATTGATTGCAAGGCTTGACCCCAAAGAGGTTTCAAGTCTGAAAGCTTCTGATGATATGCAAGTGCGGTTGAATATCTTGATTGATAAATCTAAAAACGACCATTTAACTAAAAATGAGCAGGATGAACTGTATCATTTTATTGCTTTGGAACGGCTTATTCGATTGGCTAAATTGAACGTTAAACTTAATCAACAATCCCTGTGAGTCGCTACATTACTGAACCCCTCCGCCAATTAGTTGCCAAAAGAGCCGATTTTCGATGTGAATATTGCCTTTTGCCAGAAGACGCTTCTTTTTATACTTTTCATATTGACCACATTATTAGCATTAAACATTGTGGCTTATCTGATTCAGGCAATTTAGCTTATGCCTGCCCTATTTGTAATATCAACAAAGGTTCTGATGTCGCTACTGTTTTAAGTGATATTACATTGCCAGTTCGATTTTACAATCCAAGACTTGATAATTGGGCTGAGCATTTTGAAGTTCACTCAACAGGTTTGCTCATTTCCAAAACATCTATCGGAGAAGCAACAATCAAAATTTTAGAACTCAATCAAACTGATTCTATTATTGAGCGTACTAAAATGGTGCGTTTGGGCTTAATTTAAGGTAAAAATGGGTGAAATACTGAGGGGTGTTTTCGTTATAACAGCTTTCTAAAAAATTATAAAAAAAAATTAAAATATGGGCTTTTTAGATTTTCCTAAAATAAATGAAACACAATATGCTTTGCTCATTTGTCAATCAACGACTGGTCATATTTTAGATGAAAACCTAAATCGGTATAAAAACATGATAGATAAAAATGTTTTTTTTATTTTTAATAGCTTGGAGGAAACTCAACAATTTATTGAAATTAGGAAAATGCCAAATACTGATTTTGAGATTTTTGACAATAATAAAAAAAGTGTTGCTGTAATATCTTTTCCTCCCCCTCAGTAAAAAATAGATTTTGCTATATAGAATCTATTCTCTAAATTTAACCGCCATAAAAATTAATCAACAATTAACAAACACTTGAAAATGAAGCAACTACTTGTCTTTTTGGCGTTCTCCATCGCCTCATCCTCTTTTCTCAATGCTCAAACGGATAGCAATACCATCCGCAAAATTATCTCTCAACTCGATAATTTTACGAAACTCAATCAAGAGAAAGTCTATTTGAGTTTTGATAAACCTTATTATGCGGCGGGCGAAACGATGTGGTTCAAAGCCTTTTTGGCAGATGCCATGAGCCATGCGACGGACTCCATCAGCGCGGTTTTGTACGTGGATATGACGGAAGAAGCGACAGGGCGTTTGGTGGCGCAAAGGAAACTCAAAATTGAAGGCAGCACTTCATACGGCTCTATTGAATTGCCATCTGAACAAGGTAAAAACGCATTGAAAGGGCTTTATAACATTCATGCTTACACGCAATGGATGGGCAATTTGCCAACTGATTTTCATTTCAATAAAAGCATTTATATTTTTAGTTTGAATGAAAAAAGTGTTGCTCCTGTTGATAAAAATACGGTAGCGAATGTGAAATTTTTTCCTGAAGGTGGCGATTTAATTGAAGATTTGCCTTGCAATATGGCTTTTAAAGCAGTAAATGAACAAGGTAAAGGCATGAAAGTGAAAGGCATTATTAGAAATGAAAAAGGCGATTCTGTCACGACTTTTCAAGATGATTTTAAAGGCATGGGGCGGTGCAGTTTTAAGCCTCAAAAAGGGGGGAAATATACAGCGCATATGGAAGGCATGACCAAAACTTTCCCCTTGCCGACCGTGAAATCCAACGGCATGAGCCTTTTTATTGACAATTTGAAGCCCGATTTGCCTGTGAGGTTGTTCGCTTATTTGAATATGGCGGAAGGGAATTTGCCCAGCGCATTTTATGTCGTGGTGCATCAACGAGGTAAAATTGCCTTCGCTTCGCAGATACCCGTGACGGATAAAAATTTTAAAACATTTCGTTTGAATATTCCGAGAGATAAGTTCATAGGCGAAGGCATCGCTGCCATCACGGTTTTTGATGATAAAGGAAAACCCTTGTCAGAACGCTTGATATTTGTTGAAAATAAGCAAAAACGCCTACAAATTAGCCTTAAAACCAATAAAAATAATTATGCGAAAAGAGAAAAAGTAACGGTTGAAATTGAAACCAAAAACATTGAAGGCAAGCCCGTAGCAGCCAATCTGAGTTTCATGGTGACGAATAACAGCAAAATTACGACCCCTCAGTATTCGGAGGATTTGCGCTCATATATGTTGCTTCGCTCGGATTTGCAAGGCAATATTGAGTCGCCCGCCTATTATTTTGAAGACACTACAGCCGCAGCCCGACGAGCTTTGGATAATTTGATGATGACACAAGGTTGGCGGCGTTTTACATGGGAGCAAGTGCTAAAAGACAAATACGATGAGATTAAATATTTGCCTGAATTCGGCATCACACTGAGGGGTGTTGCTTCGGTTAAAAATAAACCGTTGGCAGATACCTCATTCCTCGTTACGTTGATGAATCCGACTATTGGCAGTCGTTTTTTATCTTTTAAAACCAATAAAAATGGCGAATTTCTTATCAATAACCTCGATTTTACGGATTCTTCAAGGCTTATTTTCAAATTAATGGCATCAACTAAATCTTTTGATTTGAATATTATGCGCAGCATTACCCCCTCAGTATTTAAGGCTATAAATTTGTATGCAGACTACCCGATGCAAAATATCAGCACTTATTTAGAGTCAACGAAAGAAGCTGTTTTGAATGAACAACAAAGAACGGAGAAACAAATAGTGCTTCAAGAAATAGAAATCAAAGCTAAAAAGAGAAAGGAAACCGATCCGCGCATTAATTATATCCCCGATAAATCCTATGAAGTGACTGAACAGGATGTCAAAATGAATCAAACTTTAGTAGCTTACTTGCGCTCACAATTTATCGAAATTGAGTACGATCCGCTTGTTGGTTCTTTAGTAATCCGCCCATTGAGAGGTAGTCTTTATAGTGGTAGTCCATTATTGGTGATTGATAATATGGCTGAATCGGACGCCAATATGTTGAATACAATTCCGATGGAAGATGTCGAGCGGGTGAATATTATCCGCACAGGTACTGGTACTTTTTCAGGTGGTGCGGGCAATTTTGTGAATGATGGTTTGATTCATATTCTCACCAAATGGAACAATCCGAACTATCGCTCTCGCTTAAATTTTGAAGACAAAGTGGACAATCCTGCGACAATAGTAGTCGGTTATAATGTCATGAAGCAATTTTATGTACCCGATTATAGCGAAAACAAACCTGAATATAATCTGCCTGACCACCGCATCACTATTTATTGGAGTCCTTTCATCAAAACGGATTTGACAGGCAAAACAACCGTTTCATTTTACAATACGGATGATGCTCAAGATGCTCAAATTAGGGTGGAAGGCTTGGATAATAAAGGGAAATTGGGAGTAGAGAAGAAAATTTTTAGAGTTGAGAATTGAGAGTTGAAAGTTATGAGTTGTGAGTTTGTAA
>JAYTUY010000250.1:0-14000 GCA_043744275.1 Saprospiraceae bacterium | reverse complement strand
TTATTGAGTTATTGAGTTATTGAGTTATTGAGTTATTGAGTTATTGAGTTATTGAGTTATTGAGTTATTGAGTTATTGAGTTATTGAGTTATTCACGCAATAACTCAATAACTCAATAACTCAATAATCAATTAAGCGTAAGCTTCTTCGCCATATAATTCTAAGCGCATTGCCTTCACTTTGCTTGAATGAATATACTCGCCGTAAGTCATCAACTGATCAATAATGCCGTTCGCAGTGACTTCGATGATTCGATTAGCGACGGTATCAAGGATATGAAAGTCATGGCTTGTGAAAATCATATTGCCTGTGAAATCTTTCATGCCATTATTCAAAGCTGTAATAGATTCGAGGTCAAGATGATTCGTTGGCTCGTCTAAAATAAGGAAATTGGGATTAGCCAACATCGTTTTAGACAACATACAACGCACTTTTTCACCGCCCGATAACACACTCGATTGCTTGAAAACCTCCTCGCCGCTGAACAACATCCGACCTAAGAAACCACGAATAAACGACTCATCTTTTTCCTTAGAATATTGACGCAACCAATCCATCAAATTCAAATCATTATTTTCTTTGAAATAAGCGGAGTTATCATTCGGCAAATACTGAGGGGATATGGTTTGACCATATTGATAACTGCCTTCATAGTTTTTATCTTCGCCTGAAATGATATTGAAAAACGCTGTGACAGCTAAAGGGTTGCGGCTCAAAAAAGCCACTTTTTCACCTTTATTGAAGCGAAAACTGAGGTTTTTGAACAAATATTCACCGTCCGCCCCTTTTTTCGACAAGTTTTCACATTCAAAAATCACATCTCCTGGGTCGCGCTCAGGCTTGAAAGCGATGTAAGGATAGCGACGACTTGACGGACTCATGTCTTCCAAATTGAGCTTGTCCAAAGCTTTTTTACGGCTTGTCGCTTGCTTGGATTTAGAGGCATTGGCAGAGAATCGAGCAATAAATTCAAGCATTTCCTGCCGTTTTTGCTCTACTTTTTTGTTTTTATCAGCCATTTGACGGGCTAATAATTGGCTTGTTTCGTACCAAAAAGTATAGTTACCTGTGTACATTCTGATTTTTCCAAAGTCAACATCTACCACATTCGTACACACCATATCAAGGAAATGTCGATCATGCGATACAACAATCACGATGTTTTCGTAATCCGCTAAAAAATCGCACAACCACTCAGTCGTTTCAGCGTCCAAGTCGTTGGTAGGCTCATCCATGAGCAGGATGTCAGGGTTGCCAAATAATGCTTGAGCCAATAGGACTTTGATTTTTTCAGTACCCGTCAGTTCTTTCACCATTTTGTCGTGGAGGGATTCTTTGACGCCCAAATTGCTCAACAATTCGGCAGCATCGCTTTCAGCCATCCAACCGTTCATTTCTCCGAATTCGCCTTCGAGTTCGGCGGCGCGCATCGAATCTTCTTCGCTGGCATTCGGGTCATTATAAATGGCGTCTTTTTCTTTCATGATATCATACAGCAATTTATGCCCCATGATAACGGTATCCAAAACAGGATACTCATCGAATTTAAAGTGATTTTGAGTCAACACTGCCATCCGATTGCCTGGGGCAATATCGACACTGCCACGCGTGCTCTCAATCTCGCCTGAAAGTATTTTCAAAAACGTAGATTTACCTGCGCCATTCGCACCGATAACACCGTAGCAATTTCCCTTTGTGAATTTTAAATTAACTTCATCGAAAAGGACGCGCTTTCCGAATTGTAAGCCTACATTATTGACTGTCAGCATTTTATAAATAAATTTTTTAAATTTTTCTAAAAAAGAGTCATTAAACCCTCTTTATACTGAGGGGGTACTTTTTTAACTTTATTTGACTAAAAAACGGCGCAAAGGTACAAAATAAAAACGGTTTAAAAATCATTCTTTGAGATTCTTAAACCGTTTTCTATAATATTTTTACAAAACATCGTATATCATGGGTAATGAGTAATAATGCGAATAATGGGTTAATAATGCCGTTAGGCATAGTATATCGGTAGAAAACAAATCAAAAGCACCTTAAAGTGGTGTAGCCACGATATATTCATCATTAAATATATCGTCCCTCTGGGACTTTCAACAGATTTTTCGACACTTTCTACCGATATTATATGCCTAAAGGCATTTTCAACCCATTATTCGCATTAATAGGTAATTAGTAATAATGCGAATAATGGCTGATTACCCATCACCCATTACCTATATTAATTTACCTTCTCCCCCGATAAGGGTTATTATCGCCGCCGTCAATTACATACGTCAAAGTGATGCCGCCGAACATATACCAATCGTTTCTTTTTGGATTGCCATTTTGGCTGATGCCATCGAGATAATCGTTGAAAACAGTGCGGGTTCCCCATTCAATACTGGTAGAAAATGCTTCAGCAAAACGGAATTTGATACCACCACCAAAGGGCACGCAAATGAATTTCTTTCGAGCATCAAACTCTGGGAAAGGGTAGGGAATGAGGTCTTTAGGGGCTTGAGGTTCGCCATTAATCGTGGTGATGCCTATACCTGCGAATAGAAATGGCGAAAAACGGGCTTTAAAAATACCATAGCTGCTTGAGCCAAACGTCGGCAAATGCATTTCAGTTAATAGAGATACTTCGCGGACATTGGAAGTAAAGGTGAAGCCGCGTGCTCTTACAACCTCTTTGGTGGAAGTTTTATCGTCGCCGACTAATTTGCCAGCCGTAAATCCCATTCTTATCGATAAGAAATCAAGAGGCGAATAGCGAACGAGCAAGCCGCCCGCTGGTTGTGCTTTTTTCCAAACGATAGCACCATCGGCGAGGTCGCCTTGATAGTTGGAAGTGCCGGCAAAAATGCCGAATTCATAATTTTGCGCTTGGGAGAAAAAACTCAGAAAAGCACAGGCTGCCGTGAGGCATAAGGTTTTGTAGTTTGTAAGAATTGTCATTGTTTGTAATTGTAGTTGATTTGATAATAAAATACAAAGGTCAATCTTAATTTGTCGGATAATTTTTTGTTGAATAAAAATCAACCCTACAAAGTTACGATTTTCAAAAAGAATTGGGTTTGTTCAAATGTTAAATTATATTTTTAAAGTTTAAATTGTCATTTTACTCAAATAATTATCAACACCCCCTCAGTAATTGCGCTAAATTTCTAACTTTGTTGTCAATTCAGTGAATGTACTGAGGGGTAGAAAACTGAACAATTGACGACATGAAGCGTCGTTGAGTATTATTATTCACAATTTATGACAATAAAAATATGCCTTTAGATCAAGTAGATGTCGATAAAGAAGAAGTGTATGAGGTAAAACGCACCGATGAACTCAGTTTTTGGGAGCACCTCGAAGAGCTCCGCAAGCGAATAATGCGCGCCTTAGTATCAGTTTTGGTGGGTGTGATTGTTGTTTTTGCCATGGGAGAGAGTTTTTTCAGGTTGGTCGTATATGCGCCCATCAATAAAGATTTTGTTACCTATAAATTCATGTGCGACTTAGCTCAAAAAACGGGTTTGAGCAGCTTATGTGTAGAAGCGCCCAAGCTTTCACTGTTCACTCAAGAGCTTGGTGAGGTGTTTTTCAAGCAAATGCAAGTATCGTTTATTGTGGGTTTATTGGTGTCATCGCCAGTTATATTTTGGCAAATATGGCTATTTATAAAGCCCGGTTTGATGGCAGAAGAGATTAAAGCGGCGAGAGGATTTGTGAGCGTGTGTACGGGGTTATTTGTTGCAGGCGTCTTGTTCGGTTATTTTATCATCACACCTTTCGCTATTTCCTTTTTAGCGAATTATACGATGGTAGGCATCGGTGGCACTGCCACATTGGACTCGTACATCGGCTATCTCACCATGTTCACGCTGCCCATTGGTTTGGTTTTCGAGCTGCCAATTATCATTTATTTTTTATCTAAAATCGGTATCGTCACACCCAAATTATTGAAGCAATATCGCAAGCATATTTTTATAATATTGCTTATTGTGGCAGGTGTTATTACGCCTTCTCCAGATTTGGTTTCTCAGCTTTTAGTCTTCGTTCCATTGTATACTCTTTTTGAAATCGGTATTGTTGTTTCAGCGAGAGTGCAGAAAAATAAGGAGTTGAAGGCAGCTCAGAATGCATAACATTCAGTTGAGAGTTATGAGTTGAGAATTGAGAGTTGAGCGTTTTCAACTCCTAACTCTCAACTCTCAACTTTCTAATTAATTTTCAAAAAAGTCTTTAAAGAATTTCTGCACATCATCCTTTTTGCTTCGTGCGACTTCCACCGATGAGCCATCGCGTAAGATGAGATGAACACCATCTGTTTTTATCAATTTCACAACATGTTTAGGATTGACACTGTAAGAGCGATGGACTCTGAGGAATGGATTGGTGTCGTCAAAATCGCCCAATTTACGGGCGAGGAAAATGGGTTTTTGACTTAAAAAATAAAGGGTTGTATAATTGCCATCGGCTTCAAGCCTTAAAATATCGTCCGAATCCACGAAGAGCGTGCCATCCGAAGTAGGCAACACGATGCGGCGATTGGAATAATGCGTTCTATCTTCTTCTTTGACTAAATTATCCATCAACGCTTTATATTTTTCAATATCTAAATCTCGGAAATTACGGACTATATTTTCTTTAACCTTCATGACGGCTTCTATCAATTGCTCAATTCTAACAGGTTTGAGCAAAAAATCAACGGCACTGAATCTAAATGCTTGAACGGCATAATGGCTATGTGCCGTGCTGAAAATGACATGAAAGTCAATTTCAGGAAAACCTAACCCTTTCAACATTTCAAAACCCGTTTGTTCAGGCATTTCTACATCCAAAAAGACAACATCTGGTTTGTGCTTGCGGATAGCTTCAGCACCCGTTACAGGATTGTCGCAATATTCCACCACTTGAACAAGGTTTGGAAAATATTCTTTCAGTAGCTCGCCCAACGCTGTTCGCGCTGACAACTCATCATCAATAATAATTGCTTTCATAGAGAGTAGGTGACATCTGCCAGTTTCTTACATTTGATGCAATTCAGAAACATAGCGCAATAGGTTTAAACGACATGTATTAATTTTTACAAAAATGCGTGATTTTTTAGGAATAAAAAAGTAAATCGATAGGGCATTTACTTTTTTCTTAAAAAAACGGGATTCTGATAGTGACTCGAGTGCCACAGGCTTGTTTTTCAGGTGTGTATAAATCTTCAACGAGTAGTTCGGTTTTTTTATCGCGTTGATGATTGAGGATTTCAATACGGTCGTTGGTGATGCTCATACCTTTAGAAACATGAGATTTCTGACGGACATTTTTATTGATTTCGGCGGCTTT
The DNA here is from genome assembly GCA_043744275.1 of Saprospiraceae bacterium. GTDB lineage: Bacteria > Bacteroidota > Bacteroidia > Chitinophagales > Saprospiraceae > JAAFJT01. Next base: position 8,684 of record JAYTUY010000250.1, on the reverse strand, counting down.
TTCTCGCCCAATGCCATTGTCTTCCAATATGCATTTGAAAAATTCAGTACCATCGGGTACAAAACTAATTTGAATATTTCCCCTCCCCTCAGTCTTATGACGAATACCATGCAGTATCGAATTTTCAATAAATGGCTGCAAAATCATGGTCGGCACTTGCGTATCCCACGGGTCGAGGGCATCGTGGATGGTAATATCGTAATCAAAATTATTGTCAAAACGCATAGCTTCCATTTCGAGATACCCCCTCAGTATTTCTTCCTCTTTTTCAAGAGAAATGGTCTCTTCCTTAGAAAAATCAAGGATTTTACGAATTAAATGAGAGAAATCCGTTAAAAAACGGCTTGCTTTTAATTTGTCATTTTTCAAAATAAAAGCGTTGATGGAGTTCATGGTATTGAAAAGAAAATGCGGATCCATCTGAGCACGCAGGGCTTTCATCTCCGTTTGAAGGATTTTCTGTTTGAATGCCTCTCTTTTTTTAAGCACATACAAACGCCATTGTATGAAGCCATAAATTATGCTCATCCCTATGAGTATCCAAAGCATAATTGCCCACCAAGTCAGATACCACGGCGGCAAGATGCGAATAACCAACGTTTTATCCGCTCGGCTCTCAATACCATCTGAATTGAAGCCTTTTATGCGAAAAGTATAAGTGCCAGGCGGTAGTTTATAATAAGTAAAACGTGGTTTGATATTGGGCATTTCAAACCATTTACCTTCTGCATCGAGGTTGTCTAATCTAAATTTGACGCGATTAGAAGGCGAATCACCAAATTCTATGGCAACAAATTCAAGGTCAATCGTATTATCCTCATAATTGAGGGTCATATTTTTTATTTCAGAAACCTCACCTTGTTTTGTATAAGCTGAATCATTCACTCTAATACCAGTGATTTGCACAATCGGCGGATTGTCATAATCTACAATCTCTTCAGGGCGAAAAACATTGATATTATTCAAACCTGTCAACCACATGTCGCCTGTAGAAGTTCGAATAATTTTACTTAAAAACTTAGATTTAATACCATCAGAAGCTGTAAATTTCTTAATTTGATTGGTCAAGGGATTGAAACGATATAAACTATTGTCAGAAACAAGCCACAATTGCCCGCTTTTATCTTCTTCAATATCATAAATAAAACTGATGGGTTGAACCAATTCAGTATGATATTTATTGTCAGCCATTAAATAGATTTTCCATAAACCTTTGTATCCACCTACCCAAAAAGTATCGTTTTTTTCATGAAAACAATAGTCCCCATCTCCAGTAATTATATCACTGTCAAATTCTAATATATTGTTGTTTACTTTAAAAACGTGAATACCGACATTATTATAATCAAGATAAACATTTTGGTTAGCATCTTGAAAGATTTTACTCATTGGAGCATCCACATACTGAGGGGTTATCTGTTTAAATTTCTCTATATAAAAACCTGATTTATTCTCTTTAATTTCATAAAGCCCTTGCGAAGTAGTAAAGAGCAATCTTTTATCTTTAAGTTGAATAATATCAAATATTTGAAAGTCTTTAGCAGCAACAATTGTCTGAAATTTATCTACAAACTTGTTATAATTAAAAAGTTGATGGTCAGTGAATAGCCAAATCCTACCTTTATCATCCATTAAAAGTTCTCTAATTTTCTTTTCAGGAAACAATGAGGCATCATACCTTTTGATAATTTTTCTATTTTTATCACAAACGATAATATCACCTTCTTGACTACTCGCCCATACATTACCTATTTTATCTTCCGTTGCCCTGTGGAAATAATTATTTCTTAAATTTTCAGGAATTTCTAAAGAAGCAAATTTTATTTTTTTTAAATTAATGTGACTAATACAGGCATTTTCCCAACTGGATAACCATAAATTTTCCGATATATCGATATAGATACTCTGAAATTTATTTGAACACAAGCCATTACTATTATCAAAGGCATTGTCTTGTCTGAGATTATAATAAAATTCTTTTTTTATTTTATCAAAAAAGAAAACACCTTCTTTTTCTGTTGAAAGAATCAAACTATTTTCCCTCCATGAAACCATAGCAAGGGTATTTTTTAAAGGAATGCCATTGAATGTATCGAATATTTGGTAAGATTTATTTTTACTATTCATTAAAACTAAACCTATATCAGTAGCTAACCATATAACACCTTCTTTTTCAACAGAAATAGCTCGAATTTTTAGCTCTTTTTTGAAAATATCTTTATCAGTACCACTGAAATATTCACTCAAATGTGATGTTTTACTGAGGGGGTTGAAATCATATTCAACAAAGCCAAAACCGGAAAGACTTGGATATGAATATAGTAAATTTTTCTGCGCTGAAGTATATACTTGTGAACGAAAACCATTAAAATTAATTACTTGAAAATAATCATTTTTACCTTGGCTATTTTGATGAGTATTGAATTTGTATAATAAGGGCTTGTTTCCCCAACTACCCACCCGAAGCCATAAATACCCTTCTTTATCCAAATGAAAAGTAAAATAATTATTTTCTACTTTCTTTCCATCTTTTTCAATCCAATAATGGTCAAAAGCGTCTTTTGATCGCCTATAACAATGTATTGCCTCGTAAGTGCAAAACCATATGTCGCCTTTATCATCTTCCAATAAAGGGCTTTGAATATTATTATCAACAAGTGAAGTAGAATCAAGTTGGTTATGAACATACTTTTTAACACGCTGCCCATCAAAACGATTTAAACCTTTTGTAGAGCTAATCCATATAAAACCACGAGAATCAGTAAAGAAAAAGGTATTGTATTCGTTGATAAAACCATCCTCTGCATCAAATCTATTGAAGGAATAGCTATTTTGAAGCTGTGCTTGTACAGGCAGCTTATTTATAAAAGAGAAGATGATTATTAAAAAGGTGGTTCGTTTTAGTATAAACATTGCTATCCGCAGTTATCGACATAACAGAAAGATACAATGATAAAAAAAACCTAACAAATTTTCACTTGTTAGGTTTTTTTTATTCTTATTAATTGCCAGTTGGCGGGCATTCATTGCTGGGTGGGCAGGGGTCAAAACAAGCACCATCTTCATCCAATCCTCTTGTATTCACATCCGAAGATTCGCTCGGTTGTTCGGGATAGCGTTGCTTCATGGGGTTAAAGGGTTCTGAATACATCGTGAATTTGCTCGCGCCGCTGGTGTTCGGGATAATGTAGAAAAAAAGCCCTGAACAATCGGCGTGTTTGCTTAAAAGGGCTTCTAATTGTGCTTTAGAAAAAAATGCGCCGCGAATAAAATCGGCGGGTACTTGGGTGAGGTACTCTGCTCTGAGAGTATCCAATTCTGCTCTGGTCATTGAGTTTTAGATAATTAAAATGAAAAAATAATGGGTTTCAAATCGGCAGTAGGTGTGTCTATATTTGGATGAGTCGTCAGCTTTGGTCTCTTAGAATTGATACAGGTTAAAAACAACAACTAAGTTTGTGAAATTGTTAATACAAATATATGTAGTTATTTATAATAAAGAAAGGGTGACTGTATGAATGGTCGTTTTTATTGTATAAATGGTGAGTTTTATCTTTTAAAAGGAGAGTGGTACATGAGTAGTGAGTAATGAGTAGTGGGTAATGGGTAATGGGGAATGGGTAATGGGTAATGGGAACGCGGATGACGCAGATGACGCGGATTTACACTGATTCGTTTATGAAAATTAAAAGAATCAGCGCAAATCCGCCCCATCCGCGTTCCCATTACCCATTACCCATTACCCATTACCCATTACCCATTACCCATTACTCATTACCCATCACTCATTACCCATCACTCATTACCTATGTACTTCCCCACTTTCTCAATTGGCTCAATAAGGCACTAAAATCCTTAGGCATTTCAGCCTCAAAGCTCATCATTTCATTTGTAACAGGATGCTGAAATGTCAATTTATAAGCATGAAGCGTGGTGCGGCTCATAATTGGACGCTCTTCTTCAAATTTGCCGATATTAAAACGCTTGGATTTTATCTCAGATAATAAAATCGCCGCTTTACGCCCATACAATGAATCCACTGCCAACGGATAACCGATGCTTTGGAAATGCACTCGGATTTGATGTTGCCGCCCCGTTTTGATAGCGGCTTCTATGTAGGTAAAATGCTTGAATTTTTCAAGAACTTTGTAGAGTGTCAAGGATTCTTTTCCGCGTTTGTTAATCACCATTTTACCCGCAACAGAAGAGTGCGTTGCGATGGGTTTATCAATCTCGCCCTCATCCACGTGTAGCACCCCATCCAGCAAAGCGAGGTATATTTTCGACGTTTGGTGATTTTCAAATTGCATAGATAAATGGCGATGCGCTTCCGCCGTTTTAGCAAATATCAATATCCCCGACGTCTCTCTATCCAACCGATGCACGATAAATACCTTTCCATACACTTGATTCAACGACGCATATAAGCTCGGTTTCAACGGGTCAATTCTATCAGGAATAGTCAACAACTCTGCTGGTTTATTCACTACTACGATATGCTCATCTTCAAAAATAATATTGGGTTTCATAATAATTAGGAATTAGGAATTAGGAATTTGAAATTAGGAATTTGAAATCTTGAAATCTTGAAATCTTGAAATCTTGGAATTTGAAATTAGGAATCACGTTTGAAATAATCAACACCTATCATTTCCTTTAAATCAGGTGCTATAAATTGACGCCTTGCCTCAGGGGACATCATCTTTTCTATGGAATAAAAATCGAGGAAACTGTTTCGATTGGCATATTTTTCATCAAAAAGCAACTCATCTATCGTCACTTCATCAAAGCTGAATCGACCGATGGATTCACAAAATTGCTTGATTTGCCAAAGCCAAAAGACTGTCATGGTTTCGTGGTAGCCGCTTGTATCGGAGTTGATTGTACCGACTGCTTCGTTGTATTGCTTAATGCCTTCGCTCATCTTGTCGAGTGCCTTTTCTTTATAAGTGGAAAACATATACAAGCCGACGATGAGGTGCATTTCATGCGTCCATTCATCTTTCGGCAGCGTCCGATTTTGGAATTCATGGACGTGTTCAATGGCTTGTTCTGCTGAAATTAGATACATTTAAGTAGTTGATAATCAATAAGTTAAGTAATTATTTTCGATGTCACTTGCAGTAAGTTTTGAAACTTGCTGCAAGTTTGATCAAAACAATATCTCAATAATTTCACCTTCCAATATAAGCAATAATCGCTTTAACATCTTCTAAATTTAAATTGGGAAAAGGGATACATTCAAACCCTTCAAACTCTTTCAATTTTTTTCTTAACCGCTTTTTATTTTTTAAATAAGCCTTAGAATTATGTAAAAAAAGCAGCATTTCATTTTCGTCTTTCAAGTAATTACGCCAATCTCCTAAAGGTGGACCTGTTAATTTATCCATCATATTTTTATTATGGCAAGTGGCACAATTATAAATGAAAAGCGTTTTGCCTTTACTGGCATTATTTGTCAAAATAGGCAATGAATCACTTGTTCCACAGCCCAATTGTTGTTCATATTTAGGCTCTTGCAAAAAGGTTTTCAAAATCCAAAGGAAAAGTACAAAGGCTAATACACCTGACCATAAAGCCATTCGTTTAGCAAGTATAGCATATTTTGTTTCCATGGCACCCCCTCAGTATTTCAGAAAAATAAAGGAAAAAAAGTCAATAATGAAACTTCTAAAGAATGGCTTTTACCCCATAATTGAGCATAAAATTGTTTTAAATACCGACAATCAATAGCGACAAATCTATTAAAAGTAAAACGCATACCTAAAAGTGCATCAAAACAATAGGCATTCTCGCTCCCATTATTATTTAAATAGTATTGAGAAAAATGATTGTATTCTAAACCCGCTTCAAAACCAAATCTTTTATTCGTTCTATATTCAATGAAAATAGGAACAGTTAGCATAGGCACTTTTCTTTTCAATAAAGGAGCAGATGGACTAGAACCAAATACAGCTTCTATTCTTTCATACAAAACTTCTTCATGCAAGTAGAATTTATTATTCAATTTTTGACTTGATACAAATCCAAAAACAAAACGCTTATTATCAATTAAATAAAAACGACCATAAGAGGTTGAGTAAGCAGGTATCACGTATGAACTTCTCATACCTAAAGTGAATCTTTGAGCGTGTAAATATTGAGTAAAAAAAAGAAAAATAATAGGTAAATATTTCATGATGTTCATTTTTTGAGCCTGTTTATTTTTAAGTTTTATTAAATTGGAAGAGAAAGCACCCCTCAGTATTTTACATAAAATAATGCTAAAATTATGATTTTCAACATTTTACACATGTTTAATAATTATAACTCTCAACTCTCAACTCTCAACTCTCAACTCATAACTTTTTCCCCCGCATAGCCGCGCCTATATTCACATCCATTGCCCTATGAGCCAGCGGTTCGGTATATTCATTGAGCGATTGCATGGCGGCATTAATAGCATCTTTATCATTGCCTGCAACTGACCCCCTCAGTATTTCGACCAATTTTAAGGTCGTTGCCTTCTCTTCTTCATTTAAAATTGAATCATTTTGTTTTAAAAATTTGTCGGCAGCCAGCACTATATTATTGGCTTCGTTACGCGCTTCCAAGAGCGAACGCATGTGCAAATCGCTTGCGGCATTTTGAATAGAATCCAAAAGCATCAACGCCATTTCCTCATCGCTCAAGCCGTAGCTGGCTTTCATGGTCACTTCCTGCTCCACATTCGAGCGTAATTCCTTGGCTTTGACCCTTAAAATACCGTCGGCATCTAAATAAAAAGCAATATCTATTTTCGGCAATCCAGCTGGCATGGGCGGGATACCCCTCAGTATAAACTCGCCTAATTTGCGATTGTGCTGCACCAAATCCCTTTCGCCTTGATACACCGCCACTTTGAGATTGGATTGCCCATCTATGGATGTGGTATATTGCCTCGCCGCTTTCATCGGTATTTTGCTGTTGCGCGGGATAATTGTATCCATCAAACCACCCACTGTTTCTATACCGAGCGATAAAGGTGTAATGTCAATCAATAAAATATCTTTCTGATTGCCTGCCAAAACGTCCGCTTGAATGGCTGCGCCTAATGCTACTACTTCATCAGGATTCAAATCGTCGTGTACTTTTTTGTTGAAAAATTGAGAGACCGATTGCTTGACTAAAGGTATGCGAGTAGAGCCACCTACCATCACAACTTCTTGAATATCAACGATTTGTAAATTGGCATCTGCCAATGCTTTTATACAACAATCAATGGTTTTATCAACCAACGGTTTAACCAATTCTTCAAATTTTTCTTTAGTAATTTGAAATTTGAAATTTGAAATCTGAAATTTGGAATCTGAAATCTGGAATTTAGAATCCGAAATCTCAAATCCGAAATCCGAAATCCGAATCCCCTCAGTACTCAAAGCCTTTTTAGCTTTTTCAGCCGCTAAACGAATGGCTTGACCAAACTCTTTATGATTGATAATCAATGTGTTATCAATATTATTTTCTTTAATCCAATAGTCAATAATAGCTCTATCAAAATCGTCGCCACCGAGGAAAGTATCGCCGTTGGTAGAAAGCACTTCAAAAATACCGTCTTGAATTTGCAGAATAGAAATATCAAAAGTACCACCGCCGAGGTCATAAACAGCGATAGTTTCAGCATTTTTCTTATCCAAACCATAGGCTAAAGCCGCTGCCGTCGGTTCATTCACAATGCGGAGAACATCAAGCCCTGCAAGCTTTCCCGCGTCGCGCGTCGCCTGTCTTTGAGCATCATTAAAATAGGCTGGTACTGTAATAACCGCCTTAGAAATAGGCACATCCAACACCTCCTCAATGCGGTTTTTCAATTCTTTTAAAATGAAACTGGAGAGCTCCACAGGCGAATAAAACTTATCTTTCACCCTAATTTTCACAAGACTTTCATCGTCGGGTGAGTCAATAATGGTATAACCAAAGTAATTTTCAAAGCCTTTAACATCTTTAAAACTTTTACCCATCAAGCGTTTGACTGAGTAAATGGTATTCTGAGGGTCGCTAATGAGTTTCTCTTTCGCTGCATCACCGACGATTGCTGACCCCTTCCCGACCATATCGGGATTTCGTTCCTCAACAGTATTGAAGTGCAAAATAGACGGCACAAGCGTATTTTTACCATCTTTACCCGCTACACATATAGGTGCGCCATCTTTGATATATGCCACAAGCGAATTAGTCGTACCCAAGTCAATGCCTACGATCACGTCTGCTTGTTTATCCGCTGAACCAGTTTTTAAATTAATAGAAATAAGAGCCATAAGAAAGTGAAAAGTGAAAAGTGAAAAGTGAAAAGTGAAAAGTGAAAAGTGAAAAGTGAAAGGTCAAAGGTCAAAGGTCAAAAGTCAAAAATACATCTAATAGAAACCTGATAACTAATAGCACATAACTCATAACTCATAATTCTTAATTCTTAATTCTTAACTCTTAATTCTTAATTCTTAACTCATAACTCCTTCAGGAATGTCATTAGAACTACCCGAAATAACGATACAGGAAAAGTTTGAAACAGTAATCGCTTCTGAAAATAAACTCCGCATACAAGAATTTTTAAACGACCAGAATATTAGTGATGTTGCTGATTTGATTTATGACAATGAAGAATATGAATGCCAGATTATCAGTCATCTTTCTATGCACCGGGCGGCAAGTGTGTTTAAAATACTGGA
>JAYTUY010000249.1:0-14106 GCA_043744275.1 Saprospiraceae bacterium | reverse complement strand
CTAAATCTTACACTTGCACTTTCTTAATCATATCTATAGTCATCTCTCAATAAATATAGCTATGTTTCTCTCTGTCTATTATGTCAATGAACTCTTTATTAACACCCCTCAGTATCTCAATTACTTGCTTCTTTTCGATACTTTCAAATGTGTTTTTTTTATCTTAAAACTCTGCTTTCAGAGCTTCTTTTCAAATTGGATTGCAAAGGTAAGAGCATTTTTTATAATCAAAAACTTTTTGAAAGTTTTTTTTATTTTTTTTCTCTTCAAGTGTTTTTACACTATTTCTCTGCTCATTATTTGCTTATTCAGCAATGCTTTTCTCTTAAAGCGACGCAAAGATAGAACGCCTTTTTATTCTGTCCAAACCTTTTTAAAAGTTTTTTCAGAAAATTATTTTATTTAAAAGTATTAAAGCAAATATTATTTGGCAACTACTATATAAACAAAAGTTACACCTATCATTAATTCAAATTTTACAGTATGGTGTTCTTTGTTTTCTATGAAAACCTTAATGAAAGTTTTTTTTAAAATATTTTAGATTGAATGAAACATATCTCATTTTGCCTTTTTAAAGTATTCATAAAGCATCGTTACGCTGAAAAGCATTGAAAAGTTATAAGCAAAATCATCAAGCGGTATAGTGATGAAACGAATGCCAAGATATTCCTCAGGATTATAAATAACCACGGGTTGAGAAGTAGTAGCGCCAGTTAGAATACCGTTGACTAAAATGAAGGGTATCAAACCAATGAAGAATGAGCGATAAAACTGCGGTCTGAAATCAATGGCTCCAAAAAGCATTTGCCAAAGCAACACTGAACCAGCTATAATAAAAGCCGTAGCCGTATAGGCATGACCCCAATACCAAAAACCAACGCCATAGAACACAAAAATGAGCATTATACTGAGGCGGTACTCGACTCGCTTAAAAAGCGTATTTTCAGGGAAGTAAGCATTTAGGCATTCATATATAAATACACTCGCCCATGGAAAGGTGAAAAAGAACAACCATTCTTCAATCGGTAGGTTAATAATTTTGATTGTATAATAAGATGTATTAAATCCCCAAACACCTGCGGCTGTTTTCCAAATATCCCATATCCAAAAAATGATGGCGATTATTAATAAGGCGGGGAACAGATATTTCCACGTTTTATAGTAAGCCACTTTTTTATCGAAACTCAAAAGGAAGACAGGAACTAAAGCAAAGAGGTGCAGATACACATATATATATGGTGTCTCGAAAAACGATACCTCCAACTGCTGATTGACAGTATAGAGTAGGTTATTGGTTTTAACAGAATCCGTCAACCCATGCAAAACTATAATACCTATCGTTAAAAGGGGAATCAACCATTTTAAAGGCTTCCATACTCCTAAAAGGATAAATGAGGGGGTCATCTTAATAATTGGTAAATTCAAAGTAAATTAAAACTGTTTTTAAAAACCGAACTACACAACAAATATACCTTGCGCCTATCACTCACGCGGATGCGCTCTTGTTGCACCCGTTGAGCATTGGTTTTTTTTATTTTTTCAAAAAGATTGATGTAATAAATATACGCCAAATAGACACCCAATCTGGCAGACTTCGGTAATTGCATAATGCCAGAATAGCCTTTATCAAAATCAGCTTTGATGTCTGCTTCTATTAATTGCTTTTGGTGATTGTCGAAATGACGGAAATCTATGCCTGGGAAATAAACGCGACCCCGTTCATCAAAATCGCTTTTCATATCGCGCAGGAAATTTATCTTTTGAAATGCCGAGCCTAAGGCACAGGCTGTATCTTTCAATCGCTCATATTCTGCTTCATCCCCCTCAGTAAAAACGCGTAAACACATTAAACCAACTACTTCTGCCGAGCCATAAATGTATTTTTTATACAAACTATCGTGGTAAGTATTAAAATGCAAATCCATTTCCATTGAATCGAGAAAGGCATCTATTAATATCTTTTCAATTTTATATTTATACACCACTTCTTGAAACGCTTGCAATATAGGGTTCAGAGAAATGCGTTCTTCTATTGCAGTATAGGTATCTTGCCTAAATCTCTTTAGTAATTTGTCTTTATCATAATCGTGGAACGTGTCCACAATTTCATCAGCAAATCGGACAAAACCATAAATGGCATAAATAGGCGCACGCAGTTTCTTATCGAAAGCCTTTATGCCCGACGAAAAGGAAGTCGAATAACGTTTGGTAACATGCTCGCTGCATTCCTGACAAACATTGCTGTATAATTTAAATTGATTCATATTTTGTAGATATTATGACTTCCGAAGAAATGCCTTTTGCAGAGCGCATTCCTTAGGAGAAAATAGACATTTGGTATTAAACAGCTAAGGTGTCTCCAATTAAGGTTTTATTATTTTAAAGATTTCTTTCGCGACAACTTGCCCTGAAATTAGTGAGGGCGGCACACCCGGTCCAGGGGTTGTTAATTGCCCTGTATAAAATAGGTTTTTAATTTTTTTGCTTTTTAATTTCGGTTTAAGAAAGGCTGTTTGTAATAAGGTATTCGCCAATCCATAAGCATTGCCTTTAAATGCATGATAATCTGATTTAAAATCGCGGTGTGCGTACGAACGCTTATATATAATGTGGGGGCGAATATCCTGAAGTGTCCATTTTTCCAATCGTGTCATCACCAAATCGTAATATTTTTCGCGCAAGGCTTCTGTATCATCTAAATCGGGGGCAAGCGGTATCAAAACAAATAAATTTTCACAACCCTCTGGTGCTACTGAGGGGTCGGTCTTGGATGGCATGGATACATAAAACAAAGGGTTGGTGGGCCACACAGGATTTTCATATATTTCTTTAGCGTGAAGGTTAAAGTCTTCATCGAAAAAGAGGTTATGGTGTTCTAAATTGTTCAAACGCTTATTCACACCTAAATAAAATAATAGGCTTGAAGGTGCCATCGTTCGCTTTTGCCAATACCCCTCAGTATAATTACGATATTTAGGGGTTATTAGGTTTTGGTCAACATGATGATAATCCGCGCCGCCTACAACAATATCTGCTTTGTAAGCGGCATCGGATGTCTCTACAAGAGTGGCATGACCACTTTTATTAATGTTTATTTGCTTGACTTCTTGATTCAAAATAATCTCAACACCTTTTTCTTCTGCTAAAGATACCATCGCTTTTACTATTTCATGCATCCCACCTTTTGGATACCATGTACCCAAAGCCATATCGGCATAATTCATTAAAGAATACATAGCAGGTGTTTTCCAAGGCGTTGCTCCGAGAAATAATACAGGGAATTCCAATAATTGTATCAGTTTTTCATTTTTAAAAAGTCGGCGTACATAGGTGGACATATCCGTGAGCATTTGTAATTGAAACATGCTTTTCAATACACGCCAATCAGCAAACTCCATGATGCTATGGCTGGGTTTGTGCACAAATTCGCCCATGCCGACATCATATTTATACTTCGCTTCTTTTAAAAATCGCCGCAACTGAGGGGTACTGCCCGGTTCATAATGCTCAAACATGGCTTCCAATTCTACCATATTCGCAGGCACTCGCATCACATCGCCATCATTGAAAGTAACAGTGTAGGAAGGGTCAAGCCTTATTAATTCGTAATAATCTGACCGCTTTCTGCCAAAAGATTCAAAATATTGCTCAAAAACCTCGGGCATCCAATACCAAGAAGGACCCATATCGAATGTGAAACCTTGAACTACCCCCTCAGTATTTTTATCATTTTCGCACGTTTTGAACACTCTCGCTCGCCCACCTGCACAATCGTTCTTCTCCAAAACGGTTACATCATAACCCTTATCTGCTAAATGCGTTGCAACTGATAAACCTGCGAAGCCTGAACCGATGACTATTACCTTTTTTCCCACAAAAATTTGATTAGATTATATTAAAACATGATTGAAACAGGAGAGTGTTTAGTTTTGTTTAAACTTTTGTTAAAATAATTAAACAAAATTTAAAAAAATAGAAAAATCAACATCATTAAGATAGTTGAACCTGACTAATTATTGAACAAGTTGGAAACATAAAAGGAAGGGCAAGGTTGGAATAATTAGTCAGAGGGTTTAAAAAAAAACGTAACTCTTCAAAAGTTTAAAGCATTTGAAGAGTTATTAAATAATATGGAAATTTTTAATCATTCACATTCAACAAAGTCCGCAACTCAGTGGCGTCTTCGGGTTTCATCTTACCACTCAGTATCAAGCGCAATTCTCGCCGACGGGCGGCTTCATCGAATTGTTTTTCTTCCTCACCTGAAAGCGGTAGAACGGCTGGCACTGTTTGAGGCTTGCCCTTAACATCGTCGAGGGCGACAAAAGTTAAGTAAGCATGATTGCATCGGCGAGGATTACCAGCTTTAATATTGGCGGCAAATACCTCTACAAATACCTCCACTGATGAGGTAAATGCTCGTGTCACACAGGCTTCAAGCGTCACAATATCGCCTTGAGAAATGGGCTTTTGAAAAGACACATGATCCACTGATACCGTCACGACTTGTGCTTGACAATGCCTGCCCGCGCATATGGCGGCTACAATATCCATCCATTTCATCAGATTACCCCCCATGAGGTTGCCCATCGGGTTGGTATCGTTGGGCATCACCATTTCTGTCATGATGGTCTTTGATTCAGTTACTTTTTTCGCTTGCATATATGGAGTAGATATTTTTACATTTTACATTTAATATTTTACGGTTTTGCGGTTTTAAATTTTCCTCACCTAATCATCACGCCCTTTCTATCTAAAAAAGGAATCATGATAAAATTGGTAGGCTCGACACTGCCAACGACAAAAACATATTTTTTATCGTACATATGCCCTTGATAGGTAAAACTGACCCAATATTCATGCGACATCCAAAGGAGTTTCGTTGAAATAGGCTCTATTTTAATCATTTCCAGTGCACCTACTCGCTCTATAAAATGTCTGAGCGTAGAAGTGCGACGCATTTCACCGTCTTCATCTTCACCGTAACCTTTCGACACAATCAAAACGCCTTCGATAGGTTCTTCTTTAAAATTGATGAGAAAAGCGTCCCAGAGTTCGGTGTCCATATCCGTTTCATCGGGCGGTGCTATGACAATAGCAATGTCTTCAACTTTCAGATTGGGTATATCTTTTTTCATAAGTTATTCTAAATTTCAAATAAATTCAAATTCAAATAGCGTGGCAAAATGCCCTTTGAGTTTCTCCTTGACTTCTTCTACGTCCATTTTTCTGCCAAGTTCCGTAGCCAATGAGGTCACTGTTTTGTCTTCATCTTCAATGCCGCAAGGGATAATATTTTTAAAAAAATTCAAATCAGTGTTCACATTAAAAGCAAAACCATGTAGCGTTACCCAACGACTCAAATGCACCCCGATAGCACATATTTTTCTCTTTGGTTGGGTAGCATCGCCTTCGAGCCAAACGCCTGTATAACCGTTGATGCGAATACCTTTTAAACCATAATCTGCTATGGTTCGGATAACGGCTTCTTCGAGATAGCGGACATATTTATGCACGTCGGTAAAGAAAAAATCCAAGTCGAATATCGGATAACCTGTAATCTGTCCGGGTCCATGATAGGTAATATCGCCTCCCCTATTAATTTTAAAGAACTCGATGCCTTTCGCCGCCAAACCTTCTTCATCTAATAACAAATGAGTAGTTGAGCCACTTTTACCTAAAGTATAAACAGGATTGTGTTCGCAAAATAATAGATAATGCTTCTGTTCAAAAGGCATTTCAGCGACGTCAAAACCCGTTTTTACTGAGGGGACCTCCACTTCTACTTTTTGAGCAGAGCGTTTGGCATCAATCAATTGCTTCTGCAAATCCGATTGATATGCCCATGCTTCGCTATAAGCGATGCGCCCTAAATCCTGATAAATCACTTTTTGCATCATCATTTTATAGTATTCGCAAAGGTAACGATATATTTTCGGGATTGTTTAATCTGCTAATTGAGATTTCACTCCTCTATTTTCTTTTTAAATAAAAAATCATTGCCTACATTTGCTCATCTTGAAATAATATGTATTACGAAAAACTTTATCTAACAACCAAACTTTAATATGGAAAGATTCACTGGTCTCATTGGCATTGTCTTGATTTTGGGCGTCGCTTATGCCTTCTCCAACAACAGGAAAGCCATCAATTACAAAACAGTCGGCACTGGATTGGCTTTGCAACTGTTTTTAGCTATCTTCATTTTGAAAGTACCTGTCGGCAAACAGATATTCGGTTGGTTGGGCGAAAAGGTCACTTGGTTACTCAATTTTTCAGACAAAGGTGCGGACTTCGTGTTCGGTATTTTGAGCCGCGATGCAGATTTAGGTGCTGTTTTAGGACCTGCGAATGGCTTTATTTTCTTTTTTAAAATCATCCCAACCATTATATTCGTAGCCGTATTGGTGAATATTTTATATCATATTGGTTTGATGCAGTTCATCGTTTCATTATTAGCAAAAGGGATGAAAAAACTGATGGATGTATCGGGCGCAGAAGCTTTATCCAATATTTCGAGCGCATTTGTTGGGCAAGTAGAGGCTCAAATCATGATTAAGCCTTACTTGAAAGGCATGACAGTGAGTGAATTAATGGCTTCTATGACGGGCAGTTTCGCTTGTATTGCGGGCGGTGTGATGGCAACTTATATCAAATTTGGCGTTCCTGCCGAGTATTTAATTGCGGCGAGTATTATGGCAGCACCTGGGGCATTAGCCATATCGAAAATCATGTATCCCGAAACAGAAGAGTCTGAAACAAAGGGTGAAGTGAAGCTCAAAGTAGCGAAACAACACTCCAATATAGTAGATGCCATATCGGCAGGCTGTTCAGATGGCTTGAAAGTGGGTCTAAATGTCCTCGCCATGTTGATTGGCTTTTTGGCTTTGATTGCCCTTATTAATGCTATGTTTGGCGCGGTCGGCGGTTGGTTTGGCTATCCTAACTTCAATTTAGATACACTTTTAGGCGTTGTATTCGCTGGTTTTGCGTGGGCAATGGGCGTTCCGAGCCATGAAATCATGACAGCGGGCGCGCTCATGGGAACAAAATTAGTCGCCAACGAGTTTGTCGCTTACCTTCAACTCAAGTCGATGTTGACGACTATTGACCCTAAAACTTTAGTCATCGTCAGCTTTGCTTTGTGTGGCTTTGCGAACTTTGGTTCGGTGGGCATTCAAATCGGCGGCATCAGTGCTTTAGAACCTGAAAGACGAACAGATTTGGCGCGCTTAGGTTTCAGAGCCTTGATGGCAGGCACTTTAGCATCGTATCTGTCAGGAGCTTTGGCAGGGATGATGATGTAATTTAGTGAAAAATGAAAAGTGAAAAATGAAAAATGAAAAATGAAAAGCGAAGAGTAAATGGATAACGTTTGGCAACTTTTCACTTTTCACTATTAACTTTTCACTATTATCTCCCCCTCAGTATTTTGTCGATATTTTAATTAAAAATGATAACTTTTAACACCTAATTCACATAGAACAATTAGTTTTTGTCATTCAGTAGGAAAAAAAAACTATGTCCCCTATGTGCCTATGTGTTAAGAAAAAAGATTGAACAACATGGAATATCAAAACATTTTAGTTGAAAATGATAACGGTATTATCGTTTTGACTATCAGCCGAGAAAAAGCATTGAATGCTCTGAATCAACAGACGATGAACGAAATCAAATCGTTTTTTGAAAAGGATTTTGAACAGATTTCGCCATTAAAAGGTGTCATCATTACAGGTGCAGGATCTAAAGCTTTTGTAGCAGGCGCTGACATTACGGAATTTATTGGCTTAGCCAATACGGGCGAACAAATGGCTCAGCGAGGGCAGGATATTTTCCTCTTGATTGAGCGGTTTCACAAGCCTGTGATTGCAGCAGTTAATGGCTTTGCATTGGGTGGCGGCTGCGAATTGGCTATGGCTTGCCATATCCGCATTGCTTCGCCGAATGCCCGCTTTGGTCAGCCCGAAGTGAACTTGGGTATTATCCCTGGTTACGGCGGTACGCAACGCTTAGTGCAATACATCGGCAAAGGCAGAGCACTCGAATTGCTCATGACTGCCGATATGATTGACGCTACTGAGGGGTATCGGATGGGCTTGGTCAATCACATCGTTGATGAAGGGCAGACTGTGGCAAAATCTAAAGAAATATTAGAAAAAATAGCCACTAAAGCACCCGTTGCCATTCAAAAAATCCTCGAATGTGTCAATGCTTATTTCGATCCAGGGGGCGATGCAGGGTTCTTCCGCGAGGTGGTAGAATTTGGCAAAACCACTAAATCTGCCGATTTTAAAGAAGGGGCTAATGCTTTTATTGAAAAACGAAAAGCGGATTTTAAAGGAAAATAGTTGGCATTCATTATTGGGAGTGATTGCCGCCTAATGGCACAGGAGGTGCATAATTTTGGTTTCGATACCGACATTATGCACCTCTTTTTTCGCATTAATGTTCACAGGAATAGCATTAATGTTCACAGGAATAGCATTAATGTTCACAGGAATAGCATTAATGTTCACAGGAATGGCATTAATGTTCACAGGAATAGCATTAATGTTCACAGGAATAGCATTAATGTTCACAGGAATAGCATTAATGTTCACAGGAAGAGCATTAATGTTTACAGGAATAGCATTAATGTTCACAGGAAGAGCAGAGACTTAGAAAAAGAGCCATAGGCATAAGCTTGACATTTTGGTAGCGGTCAGTACCACCTTCCATCATTTTAATCCTTTTCTAAAATATCAATAAGATTCAAAAGTCGTTGCGTAATCTCATTTAATTCCACGTTTTTATCGTTCCGAAAAAGCACACCATGAATATCATCTAAGCTCAAATGACTGACTTGCGACTGCAAACCAATCACCTCTTTATTCTCTGGATAACGACCTCTCAGTAAATTGACCACTTCTTTCAACTGACTACTGCCTATTTTTTCTCTGATTTCTTTGAATGAAAAAGCATTGACTTCTCTCAAAATGTCTTTTATCAAAACCATATCGAGCGATTTTTGACATTCTACTGAGGGGTCGCCTTTGAGCAGTTTTTTACGCAAGTATTGGTAATCAAATTGGTACAAATCGGCAAATTCTTTGGTTTGTTCAGCTTTTCTGCAGGATTTGCAAGAACAAGCAATCAGCGTTTGCACTTGCAAATTCCCGAATTTAGTGCCTGCATTGATGTCGTTGAGCGTGTTGATAACCTCATTCAGCAATTGCCGTTTGCCTTTGCCTTCGGCGATGAGTTCGATGGCATTTTGGGCGTAGGTTTCTTTGGCAAAAACGGTTGCGCCCAATCGGTCTTCAAACACAACGGCATCGTTCCACACCTTTTGGTCGGCAATCCGCGTGTGCAGGCGGCAGGTGAGGCGAGTCAAAAAGCCTTTGGGGAGAAACTTGTATTGAAACACCACTTTGGTCGCTTCGGCAGTCGATTGGTGTTCGGCACGGTCGGCGGGCAAGAGTTGTGGAATGATATACTGAGGGGTGTCGCTGCCGATGTCGTAGCACATTTCAAAGTTTTTCATCAAGCGCAACAAATTGCCGTGTATCCCGCGATAGGCATCGCCGCGCCAAATACTTTTGGTGTCGTTGAGCCGCAGCGTGTGTTGCGTTCGCAAGGCTTCGCCGTCGTAGAGCAACTCAAAAAGGGCATCAATTATCCATTTGGGATTGAGAAACACCAAGTTTTCCAAATCCAAATCGTGTTCAAACCACAAGGCAATGCCGAGTTGATGAAACTGTCGGGCATAATCGCGCATCAGTTCGCGGTCTTCGATGCCTTGTTGGGTGCATAAATACTCAAAATCGTCCCAAGAGATATGGTTTTTGACAGCTGCTAAGGCTTTGAGTAGGTAGCGCACGGCATTGAACGAGCGCAAATAGGTTTTGCCAATGTGCGGCAGATGCGCCGCCAAATGCCGAATCTCTGCTTGCAAGTCGCGGAAGGGCTGGTAGTCAGGATTCTTAGCTTTGCTCAAATCCACTTTAAAGTATTTGCCGACATGGGCGAAGCGTTCTCGAATCGCGGGCAGGTCCTTTAGGTCGGCACTGTGTCCAAATTTCTCATTTTGCACCAAGAGAATCGGGCTTGTTTTGCCCAACAGTTCCATAATACTGAGCCAATAGCTCGAATGGTCATTTTGCTCGCGCTCGGAATGGACTAAGGCATAGACCACCGAATCGGACAAAAAGAACTGATGCGCATAATGCTGGATATTTTGTCCGCCAAAATCCCAAATATGCAACGTAAAATCCCCCCCCTCAGTATTTTTGAAGTTTAGGAGTTCTACTTCAATGCCACGTGTCGTCGCATCGGGTTCGGGCAGCGTGGCTTGGGCATCCATCAGTTTTGTCCGCAGCGTGGTTTTGCCAGCCCCGCCTTGCCCGACAATCAGCAAGCGGGCTTCGTTGAGGGTGATGGTGCCTACGCGTTCTTGTTCTCGCCAATAGCGGAGGATGGTGGCGTTGCCTTGTTTGGCTATTTCTATGGGTGGGTTAGTGAGAGGGGTGTTGTAGACGAAAATGCCATTATTACCATCATTTCTTATCCATTTTACTTCAATTCCTTTTTTGATTAAATTTTTCAAAGGACTTAAATCGCTTATTTGGGAATCTGAAATGTCAACTTGTTGTAAATTAGATAAATCTTTCAAAGGGTTTAAATCAATAAAACCAGTCGAGCAAATGGAAAGCAATTTCAAATTTGATAAGCCTTTTAAAGGACTTAAATCGCCTACATACATAGAGAGATGAAGTAGTTGCAAATTCTTTAAATTTTTCAAGGGGCTTAGGTCTTCAACTGCGGTCACTCTGATGTCAAGTTCCTGCAAGTTCACCAAATTTTCCAAAGGACTTAAATTGCTCACATGGGTAGAGGAAACAATAAGCACTTCCAAATTTACCAAACCTTTCAAGGGGCTTAAATTCTCCACAAAGGTTTTGCCAATGTCAAGACGTTTCAAATTTACCAAATCTTTCAAAGGAGTTAAATTACTCACGAAAGTAGAGTTAATGTTAAGTTCTTCCAAATTCATCAAATCTTTAAATGGGCTTAAATCGTCCACATGGCGCGAGTTAACACCAAATATTTGCAAGTTCACCAAATCTTTCAAAGGGCTTAAATCATAAATTTGGAAATTATCAAACATGAAAAGCTTTTGCAAATTTACCAACTCTTTTAAAGGGCTTAAATCACCCATTCCTATTCCTGAAATATTAAGTTTAGTAGCCTTAGTTTCTCGGGCTTTCCAAATCAATTCCAAAGTGTATTCTAATGCACAGTCTTTATATTTTTCAAAAAACTCAGTTTTAGATAACTTGTCCATAGCTAATCAGAAACAATAAAAAGGTGAAAAAAAGAAAAGGCAAAGCGGTTTCGGTTGTAGTTTGTGAAAATACTGAGGGGTTATTTCCCCTCTGCTTTAAGACTTTCAATCAAAGGTTCAATATCTATTAAAAGTTGAGGGACATAAGTTGTTGCAATTCGCCAAACGGTTTCTTCATTGACTGCATCGTAATGATGGACAATAATGTGGCGTGTTCGTTCAATTTTATGCCATTCAATTTGAGTATGCGTTTCTTTGAAAGTTTTAGTCAAAAAATAACAGGCTTCTCCAATGATTTGAATTTCGTAAAGCGTTGCAGACATTTTTTCTCGATTGTTGCAAAAAGCGTCAAACTCGACATCTTTGATGAATTGAGCAACATTATTTGCTGCGTCTCGCATGTGCAACAGCCTCAAAAAATCACTTCTTTCATCCTTTTTCATAAATCAAGATTTTATCTTTTTCAATGTCTTCCAAAATGTATTTGGATGGTTTTGTGACGAAATCAATTTTGCGTTTCATCAATTGGGTCAATTCTTCGGGATAAACAAAGACATCTAAAATATTGGAAATGGCATCGTAATCGAGTGTCACCAGCAAATCAATATCAGAATTGCGCCCCGCCTCGCCCCGAGCGAACGAGCCAAATAGATAAACAGTTTTGAAAGGTTTGGTTTCAAAATAATTTTTCAATCGTTCTAAATTCTTTTTTGATAAACGCATCTTCTTATTTTTCAAGCAAAACTAATGGTTTTAGTTCAATTTGACTATTTTTTATGAAAAATACTGAGGGGGGAAAGGCTTTCAATATGTCTCTTCGGTCTATATTTTGAAGATTTTACAAATCAATATCATCTAAATTTTGCCAACTCAAGACTTGGGCTACACTGCGTTTTTGCACCTCATCGCCTCCATAAATTAAATAACTTTCGGTAGGCAGAGCACCCGATAAGGTTTGAAAATATTTTAAACCCTCAAAAAACTGGCTGTTAATGGTTCGGCTTGATTTAATTTCAATGGGCATAAGTCGCCCTCCTTTGTCGAGCAATAAGTCTATTTCATACGAACCCGAAACATTCCAAAAGTAGTTTTTAGGCGATAAATTTTGATTGATTTGGTTTTTAAGTATTTCATTGATGATAAAATTTTCAAACAAAGCCCCTTTTGCAAAATGCCGATTGAGGTCTTCAAGATGGCGAAGATTGAGCAAGGCACACGCTAAACCAGTATCGTAAAAGTAGAGTTTAGGCGTTTTGACAATCCGTTTATTGAAATTTTGATGATAAGGGCGAAGGGTGTAAACGATGAAACTTGTTTCTAAAACACTTATCCATTTATTGACGGTTTGATAAGACACGCCAATCAGATTGCCAATGTCCGAAAAATTGACCAATTGCCCTATACGACCTGCGCAAATTTCGAGAAATTGGCGAAATGTACCCAAATCACCCACATTCAAAATCTGTCGAACATCCCGCTCAACATAGGTTTTAAGATAATCTTGCAGCCAATCTGTAGGATTGAGGTCGAGGTCGTAAATTCGGGGATAAAAACCTTTAAGAATATAATCTTCATAAGTGGGCAAGGCAAAGTCAGTGCGATGAATCTCTGCCATTGAAAACGGCAATAAATTGAAAATAGCCACCCGTCCAGCTAAACTTTGGGCAATGCTACCCATGAGTAAAAGATTTTGAGAACCTGAAATAACAAATTGACCCGCTATTTTTTCACGGTCAGTGACAACCTGAATGTAGGAAAGCAATTCAGGCGCGTATTGTACCTCGTCTATAATCGCTTTTTTACCCACATTAAGAAGGAAACCTTTGGGGTCAGATAAGGCGAATTTCCGCAGCTCAATATCTTCCAAATTCTGATATGTATGATTCGGAAAGAGCTGTTGAATAAGCGTTGATTTACCGCTTTGGCGAGGTCCTGTTACAGCAATAACAGGCATTTTTTCAGCCGCAAGGCTAATCTTTGAACCTAAGTGTCTGATTATCATGTATTTGCAAATTAGAAATTGAACTTCTAATTTGCAAATATAAGCATAAAAATCTGTAAATCACTTCATCTTACCCACAAACACGTCCTCAAAATGCTTCACCTTTGGGCGCACTACGCTCAAATTATAAGGCTCCCATGGGTTTTCGTTGTAATAATCTTGATGGTATTCTTCGGCTTTGTAGAAATTGGTGAATGCCTTTGAGTTGTTGATAACAAGCGTCCATTTTCCAGAAACAACCGCCTGCGAGCGTGGCTGTTTCAAGCCCTGTTGTATCTTTCTCTTTAGTAGATACTATGCAAATCTCTTGAAATAGGCGTATGAATATCTGTTGAAGCTGATTTATTGCTTTTTTGAGTGCAATGACTGAGGGGTATGGCAAGGAGGAAGATTATATATTTTATGAAATTGGGAGACATATTTGTTTGATTTAAAAGTTAAAATAAATGATTGATGACAATTGAAAATGATAATTTGATATGATTAAAATTTTGTGCTTTGGTTTCCGTTTGCCCCCTAACCCCCAAGGGGGAACGCCTACGAAGTATGCACAATTCGTTCATTAATCTATTGTTTTGCAGGTATTCCCCCTAACCCCCAAGGGGAACGTCTACGAAGTATGCACAATTCTTTGATTAAATGAACATCTTTATACTACTTCATAGGCGTCCCCTCTTGGGGGTTAGGGGGCAAATAATATTTATCCAACCGACTGCAAACGCTGAACAATCAAGCCTGTCAGCCGACGGAGCAATTCAGCTTCATTTTCAGAAAAAAAGAT
>JAYTUY010000248.1:0-14147 GCA_043744275.1 Saprospiraceae bacterium | reverse complement strand
ACCTCTTCCCTTTCCGAACAGAGTCGTTAAGCTCACCTGCGCCGATGGTACTGCATCCCTGAATGTGGAAGAGTAGGTCGCTGCCAACTCAATATAACGAATCGCTCCACTGGGTAACCTTTGGGGCGTTTCTTATTTAAAAAATTAATACAACATGAAAAAAGGAATCTATACTTTAATCGGCTTTTTGCTTTTCATTATAGGCGGCACTGCTTTAGTTTTGAGTTTGGTAGGCGTCAAGTTGTCGTTTTTATTATGGATTGATGAAGCAGGCGGGCTTTTAGGTTTTATTATTCGTATCGTCATGATGATTGGCGGTATTGTGATAGCCGTACTTTCTACAGGCAATTGGCAAGAAGATGATGAGTTAAATGATAAAAACGAGCCCTCAGATAAAGATAAAAGTAAATAAAAATACTACCTTTGACCCTCAAAGAACTTACTTTGGTCAATATGCTGCTATTAAAAAACGTCACTATCGTCGCGCCCTTCTCCGACCTAAATGGTCAATTAGCTGATATTTTCATTAATAAAAATGGTCTGATTGAAAAATTAGGCAATAACTTATCTCCTTCAAAAGGTGTAACAGTTTTTGAGCAAGAAGGAACTTGCATCTCCGTCGGTTGGATGGATGTAGGCGTTCAGTCTTGCGACCCAGGCTATGAGCATCGAGAGGATTTCGAATCTACTGCACGCGCCGCTATGGCAGGTGGTTTTACGGCAATAGCACCGTTTCCTAACACCAATCCAGCAATTCATTCTAAATCTGAAGTACTATATATAAAAAATAAAACGCAATCATATCTCGTTGATTTTCATCCAATTGGCGCATTGTCTGAGGATTGTAAAGGAAAAGATATTGCAGAAATGCTCGACATGCACAGTGTAGGAGCGATTGCTTTCGGCGATGGTAAGAAGCCAACACAAGATGGCGGCTTAATACTGAGGGGGTTGCAATACAGCAAAATATTCAATGGTCTTATCTTTAATTTTCCTTTTGAAAAATCTATTGCAGCACATGGTCAGATGCATGAGGGTTTAACTTCCACATCGCTTGGTTTGCCTGGTATCCCTTCTATGGCAGAGGAATTGATGGTGCAACGCGATTTACAACTTTTGGAATATGCTGATGGACGGCTTCATATTCATAATGTCTCAACAGCACGTTCAGTAGATTTGATTCGACAAGCGAAAAAGCAAGGTTTGAAAGTGACAGCGAGTGTGGCAGCTATGAATCTTTGTTTTAATGACACTATACTGAGGGGGTTCGACTCTAATTTTAAAGTGATGCCACCTTTGAGAGATAAATCGGATAGTGAAGCTTTGATAAAAGGTTTAAAAGATGGTACAATTGACTTCATTTCCTCAAATCATACACCCGTAGATACGGAAGGCAAAGATTTAGAGTTTGCTTATGCTGAATTTGGAGCAATTGGTTTGGAGACAGCTTTTAGTATGACCAATACTTTTCTCAACAAAAATCAAGGTAAAAAATTAACCATTCATCAACTGATTGAGAATTGGGCTATTAAGCCGCGCAGGGTTTTAGGGCTTGAAATACCTCAAATTACTGAGGGGGTCATGGCGAACTTGACTCTCTTCAATCCGAATGAAGAATGGACTTTTACTGAAAAAGATATTTATTCTAAATCAAAAAATACACCTTTGAGAGGTTCTATACTGAGGGGGCGTGTGAAAGGAGTGGTGAATAAAGGGCAATATTGGATACGTTCGTAGAGAGATTTGAATTTTTCAGCTTAAAAATTAGGATTATATCCAATATCCTCTAATTTCGTGGAGTATTTCAAATGGAATATTTTAAGGAAACAATTTTTATTCAAAATTTAAATCAAAACGTTATGGCAATTTTAGACGAACAACAATCAGGTTTTATTGACCCTAACACCGTATCATTCCGCCCGACGGGCAATAAATGGGGTTTGATATTAGGTCTTGTCGGTGCTGTTCTATTTTTAGTATTCAATTTGACTGGTATGATGGATTATTCGGGTACTAAAAGCAATATTATTCCCAATATTATTAGTTATGGTGCCATGATAGCTATTATTTATCAAGCTATCAAAATTCATCGTGATGAAGAATTAGGTGGGTATATTACGCTTGGTAGATGCGTGGGCTTAGGAGCATGGATGGGCTTAATTAGCGGTGTTATTACAGCACTTTTCATGTTTGTTTTCATGAAATTTGTGCAACCCGATTTCGCCAATACAATCATGGAAACAGCCATCAACAATGCTGAAGCTAAGGGGCAAGATCCTGAAAAAGTTAAGCAGGGTTTAGAGATGATGAGCTGGATGTTCAGCCCAGGTTTTTTCGCTGTTATCGGGCTTATAGGGTCAGTCATAATGGGGGTTATTTTTAGTTTGATTTTAGGTTTGATTATGCGTAAAGAGCAGTCACGACCCTTTTAAGTAGAGACAAATTTATATGAAACAAAATATTATTAAGAATGGTATAATGGCAGGCGTAGTCGCTATCGGCTACGTCTTGCTTTTTTATTATACCAATAAAGAATGGTTGTTCACGGGCACTTTCGTATTCAGTTCGCTTTTGTTTTATCTGTTTTTTATGTATCAAGCTGCGAAAACGGTGGCTAAAGAAGATTTTAAAATAGTCCTGCGGGCTGCTTTTGGTGTTTTCATTTTAGCCAATGTTATTTATTATGCGTTTGATTATGTGCTTTTCAATATCATTGATAAATCGCTTATTGACGTACAAAAAGAAAGTATGATTCAATATTATGCTTCGGGTGCTAAGTCTGTAGAAGATCAAAACCAATTGACTCAAGGCATTGAAGACGCTCAATTTCATAATTTTAAAGGGATTGCTTTTAATTTTGCTAAAGGCGCGATTGGTGGTTTTGGATTAGCTATACTCATTAGTTTTTTAATAAAAAGAAAAGAAAGATAGTTGTGAGTTGAAAGTTTAGAATTATGAGTCGAGACTCGTAGCTCTCGACTCATAATTCTAAACTCTCAACTTTCAACTAAATAAAATGGATATTTCTGTTGTCATACCGCTTTTGAATGAAGAAGAATCGCTGCCTGAACTGGAGGCATGGATACGCCGTGTCATGGATGAACATGATTTTCGCTACGAAATACTCTTCGTGGATGATGGTAGTACAGACAACTCATGGCGGGTCATCGAAGAACTCGCTTTGAACAACCCCTCAGTACGGGGCATCAAATTTCGCCGAAATTATGGTAAATCAGCGGCACTTAACACGGCTTTTGAAGCTGCACATGGTCGCGTTGTGATTACGATGGATGCTGATTTGCAGGACTCGCCTGATGAAATTCCTGAACTTTACCGCATGATTGTAGAAGATGGCTACGACCTCGTGAGCGGTTGGAAAAAGAAACGCTATGACCCCCTCAGTAAAACGCTCCCTACGAAGATTTATAATTGGGCTGCACGAGGTATCAGCGGCATTCCGAATTTGCATGATTTCAATTGCGGTTTGAAGTCTTATAAAAAAGATGTTGTTAAAAATATAGAAGTGTATGGTGAAATGCACCGCTACATTCCTGCCATTGCCAAATGGTCGGGCTTTAGCAAAATTGGTGAAAAAGTTGTACTCCACCAATCACGTAAATACGGCAAGACAAAATTTGGATTAAGTCGTTTTATCAATGGTCCTTTGGATTTATTGTCCATTGCATTCGTAGGAAGATTTGGTAAACGCCCGATGCATTTTTTCGGGACTATGGGCACGCTGATGTTCGCTATCGGTTTTATATCAGCCTCTTATGTCGGTATCAGTAAATTATATCTTTTATATACAGACCAACCAACTGTATTAGTGACCAAAAACCCTTGGTTTTATATTTCTCTGACCATGATGTTAATGGGCACTATGTTATTTATGGGTGGCTTTTTAGCCGAGATGCTGGCAAGGAACTCGCCTACACGCAATTGGTATGTCGTAGAAAAAGAAGTTGGAAAAAAATGAATTATACTAAACATACACTTCAAAAAATAGAAGAACTTTTCGATGAAGTGGGCTACACCGTCCGCTATGAAAAAGGCAGTTTTCAATCGGGCTATTGCTTGGTGGAGAACAATAAAATAGTAGTCATCAATCGCTTTTTTGAAACCGAAGGACGCATCAACACGCTCATAGATATCATTGATAAAATAGACGTCAATACTGACCTTTGCACGGAAAAAGGACTTAAAACTTATAAAGAAATCAGGAAAATAGTGAAAAGTGAAAAGTGAAAAGTGAAAAGTAAGCTACATGCCCTACTTTTCACTTTTCACTATTACCTTTTCACTATATTCTTAATAATCTGTTCAGCATGTATCCTTGAATTTTCAATGAACCATACATGCGTATCCATGCCACCGCACACCACACCAGCGAGATAAATCCCTTTCATATTCGATTCCTGCGTCTCAGGATTATAAGACGGATAAAGTTTTTCATCGTCTGAAAGCTGAATGCCCATATTTTTTAAGAATTCAAAATTGGGTTGATAACCTGTTGCGGCTATGACAAAATCATTTGCGATGGTGACAATGCCTTCGGGCGTTTCGATATCTACCTCATGCGGGCGAACAGCTTTCAACGCCGAATGAAAATAGGCTTTAATAGACCCCTCAGTAATGCGGTTCACAATATCGGGTCGTACCCAATATTTGACGCGAGGCCCCACTTCTTCATCCCGAATCACCATCGTGACCCTTGCCCCTTTGCGATAAGTTTCCAACGCCGCATCTACTGCTGAGTTATTCGCCCCTACGACTACCACGTCTTGATTGTAATAAAAATGAGGTTCTTTGTAATAATGCGTCACTTTCTGTAAATCTTCCCCTTCAATCTTCAACCGTACTGGAATGTCATAAAACCCAGTAGCCAATATGATATTTTTAGCAGAATAAGTCGTTTTGGATGTACTAATCTGATAACCATTTTCAACGAATTTTTCAACAGCAATTACGGCTTCAAAAAGATGAATATTTAATTGATGCGAATCTGCTACTCGCCTATAGTACTCCAATGCCTCGCTCCGAGTCGGTTTTACACTTGACGAAACGAAAGGTACGTCGCCTATTTCGAGCCGTTCGGATGTAGAAAAGAAAGTCATTAAAGATGGATAATTGTATAAAGAATTGACTAAAGTGCCTTTTTCTACAATCAAATATGTCAATCCAGCCCGTTTGGCTGCCAATCCACACGCTAAGCCGATGGGTCCGCCGCCAATGATGAGTATGTCAAAGTGTTGCATATTGGTATTTTTGAAGGTGAAGATAAGGTGTTCGACATTAAATGTTTAATTTATCAAAAATATGCTCTATACTGAGGGGGGGCATCTATACACTTTAAGGCAATATCTTTAAATTTTTTATTGAAAAAAACATAACCTATTCCGTAAGTTGTGAGTATATTTAAACCATCATTTAGTTTAAATATACATTTTCATTGTTTATGATTAAATTGCTGATTGTTGAAGACGATATGATTATCGCCGCTAAAATATCCATGCAACTCACTAATTTGGGATATGAGGTCACCGGTATTGTGCCGCGTGGTGAGGAGGCAATTTTGCATGTTGAAGAAAATAAACCCGATATTGTATTGCTTGATATTAATTTAAAAGGTGCTCTTGATGGTATCGAAACCGCTCGAATCATGCATCGAAATGGCGATATGCCGATTATATTTATCACTGCCAACACAGACGAAGCCACTTTTAACCGTGCTAAAGAAACCCGCCCCTATGCATTTATCAACAAACCCATTAAAAATATAGATCTACAACGCGCCATAGAATTGACTATTAGCAGAATTGCTGAACAACAAACCGCTACAATTGAACAAGAACTTACAGAAGATATGCCTTTTATATTGAGCGACCGAATTTTCGTTAGGCATAAAGATAATATGGTCAAAATTTTTATAGAAGATATTTTGTATATCGAAGCCGAGCGCAATTACTGCCGTATTTTTACAAAAAACAAAGAATACCTTCTCTCTACGACTCTCAAAATTATGGAAGATAAACTTCCTGCTCGATATTTTATCAGGGTACATCGGTCTTTCATCGTCAATCTTGCTCAAGTGGATGAAGTCGCTGAAAACCATGTCATCATTGCTCTCAAAGCCATACCCCTCAGTCATACCTTACGCGATGAGCTGTTGAAGCGGATTCAAACGATTTAGATATTTGATGGGCGAGAAAACTTTTATTTATTTCTGAGCATTTTTTTCTTAAAAATGTCAAATCATGAAAGTAAAAGAACTATCTCCAACAATAATTGCGATACTCAAAAATAAGCGTTACGACCGCATTGTAGAAAAGCATGCAGGTACTGAAACAAGGTGAGAGGAGACTGAAACTTCATGAGAGGGCACTGAAACAAGGTGAGAGGAGGATGAAACTCCACGAGAGCAGACTGAAACAAGCTGAGAGGCAACTGAAACTCCACGAGAGCAGACTGAAACAAGGTGAGAGGAGACTGAAACTCTATGAAAGCCCATTGAAACAAGGTGAGAGAAAACTGAAATAAGGTGAGAAGAGACTGAAACCCCATGAGAAAGCACTCAGAAAGCGTTTTCAACAGCGACAGGCAACTTGTTTAATCTGATAAAACAAAAAGCGAATCCATGACAGGATTCGCTTTTTGCATGGATGGGATAGGTCAATAAATCTGGTATGATGCTTCAATACTGAGGGGGTGTTACTCAATTTAAAGGCTTTAAATTATTATAAGTCCTCCGAGCATGAGTCATTCAGTAAGCCAATGAGCAATTTTTCAATTTAAGAGCTGAGTTATTTCTTTATGAAAAAGAAAGATGTAAATTTGTAAAAATTATTAAAATGGATACTCAACTCTTTTTACCTTTAAAATACAATCAATTGTTAGAATTGATACGTCAATTACCAATGAAAGAAAAACAGTCATTGTTTACTTATTTATTAAAAGAAAATGTTCGTAAATCTGATGATGATGCGACTTTAACACATTTTGCAAGCGAAAATACATTGGCAAAAGATTGGCTTACCGAAGAAGAAGATAAAGCATGGGAAAATTTATAAACACGAATATTTTGATTCTGTTATTGATAGATTGGTCGATGTTTTAAAAAATTAGACGGTTATTATTTCCTAAATTATCATTTGATACCCTTCCCGAAAGAGGGTGCTACTCAATCTAAACGCTTTAAATTATTACAAGTCAGCCGAGAATTTTATCCCATATGCTTATTCAAGTTCAAAGCAAGCCTATTCCGCAACACAGTGACCGACTTTTTTTATTCCTGCATTAATGACTGGAATCAAATCACTTTTATGGGGGTTGAATCTTTTATTTAACCATGAAGTCAAAGATTCAAAAGATATGACATAATGGATTAGAGATGCATTGACGAGCATGTCATATGCGCTCAAAAGACTTTATGCCTGGCGATTGTAAGCTGTATTCTGTGCCTTTGATAAAAAATGGTCATATACAATATCGCATTTTGTACTATAAACAGCCCTATCATAACTATCTGGCAAATAATCGTTCAAGACTTTTTTAATTGCCATTTGCACTTGCAGCTTGGTTTGTGTGTCTTTATGCCAATCATTGATTAATACTTTAGGGCGTTCTTCTTGCAATCGAATTAATAGACTTTTTGCAGCCTCTTTGACTTTCTTTTCTTCTTCTTTCGTCAATTCATCATTTTTTAAAAGGTCAAATATTTCTAATTCTGTTTCTGTCAAGCCTTCCCTACTGGCTCTTTTATCTTCATCTTTCATGTTTTGGAAGAAGTCCATCAAATCGTCGAAATAGTCTTCTCGGGTAGTAATTCCCATATTGTATTTCTCAATTATCTCTTGAAGCCTTTGAGCAAAAGGTTTTCGAGTGATATTGGATTTCAACATATTTTGCAATTTATCTTCAATAAATGCTCTTAAATCCGCTATTTCAATATTTTTATACGTCGCCTGCTCAAATTCTTTCCTCAGTTTTTCAATATTCAATTGGCTTAAATCTATCTGCTTCCATGACTGGATGCCGTATTGACTGAGGGGGTCAGCTACTGTATTTTTAGAATCCTCTTCTGTGACAATACTATCATTTAATAACTGACTGATGCGCCTTTTAGCACTGTCCAAGTCACTTCTATCGGCTTTCCCATCAATCACTTCTCTTAAATAATTGACAATTGCAGCCAATGGAAACTCCCGCCGACGACCCAATATCTCGGGCTTGCAGGCTTCGTATAAAGCATCAATTGTATTGTCATACACTATAAATTGGCTTTTATATTCATCATTTAAAAGTAAGGTATCTGCGTAAGCATCGAATAAAGCTATTTTACCAAAAACCTCTTTGAATTGCCCTATTTCATCTAAATTCACTGCCAAATTCATACAAAAAGCCTTACATTCATTGATGGCATCTTGCAATAAAATATATAATTGGCTTTTATCCTGTGCGGGTGCATCTTCACCCCCCTCGTCAATATTACCCCCACCATACGATGCAAATGCTTTTTTAAGATTCCGAAAAACATTGTAATAATCCACTATCAAGCCATTGGTTTTAGGCTTGTCATTAATCCTAAAATCTGTTATCCGATTGGCTCTTGCTATTGTCTGCATGAGCGTATGGTCTTTCATGGGTTTATCGAGATACAAGGTAGAAACCGTAGGTGCATCAAAACCTGTTAGCCACATACTGCATACAAATACCAATTGCAAAGGGTCGTTTTCGTCTTTAAATTTTGTTTCTAAATCCTTTCCATTTTCATCGGGCGTGTCTATTTTTTTACGGTGCGTTTTTATATCCAATCCTTGTTTCTCAAATTTTTCATCTTCGCCTGCTTCCTCACTCACTACTACTGCCATTTTAGCTTGACGCATCCAAGTGAGTATTCTTTTTAAATCTTCTTTTTCATTAGCATCCTTACATATGTTTATCTCTTTTTGTACAATGCGTTTTTCTTCTTCCCAAAGCCTTGCTACTTTATCATACATCCGCACTGCCGTGAATTTATCAACCGTTATCACCATGCCTTTTCCTAAATACCCTCGTCTTGGAAAATGATAAACAATGTCTTTTGCTATAGTTTCTAAACGGTCGTCGGCTTTAATGACGCTCAGTTCTTGAGCAAATTCTTTTTCTAATTTGAGTTGTTGCTCGCCTGTGAGGTTTTCTTCGCTCATTATATCGGCAAGATCTTCATTCAAATCATCATTTTGCATCAATACGCTTGGCACTCGTTTATGATAATACAAGGGCACGGTTGCGCCATCTTCAATACTCTGTTTGAAATCATATTCCGAAACCGTTTTACCAAACCATTTATGGGTCAATTGCTTACTGCCAAATAAGGGTGTGCCTGTAAAAGCCATATATTGAGCATTGGGCAATCCTGTCCGCAAGTTCTCCGCCAAATCCTTATATTGGGTGCGGTGGGCTTCGTCAATAATCACGATAATATCATTGCGGGTGGACAATATCGGGTATTGCCTCCCTTTATCAAATCTGAATTTTTGAATCAATGTAAAAATATAACGGGTATTGGTTTGCAACATACCTCGGAGGTCTTCGCTGTTTTTGGGTTGGCATTTAGTGCTTTTTTTGAAGGCTTCGGCATGGAGGAAATTGCGGTATATTTGACCATCTAAATCGTCCCTATCCGTCACTATCAAAAAGGTATAATTGCCCCTAAATTTGCGAAATACTTTCCTTGCGAAAAATATCATACTGTAACTTTTACCACTGCCTTGTGTATGCCAAAACACCCCTAATTTGCCTTTATTTTCTATATCTGTTCCTGCTGCATCGTGCATTAAGCGGTCTTGAAATGTTTCAATAGCATTATTAACGCCCAGAAATTGGTGGTTTTTAGCCGCTATTTTAACCGTATCTTTATAGTAAAATACAAAATTTTCGACATAATCCAATAGCCGTTTTTTATCGCAAAGCCCCAAAACGGCATAATCCAAACTCACAGCGTATTGTTTGATGCGCTGTTTATCGGGTATTTCCTTTTCACTTTCGGGACGCAACCAATTGAAAAAATGCCCAAATCCTGAATTATAACTCCCTACTTTCGTTTCTAAGCCATTGCTCAATATACAGACCACGTTGTAGTGAAATAGCTGCGGAATATCCCTTCTGTACCGTATTAAGTTGTCATCATACGCATTGCGAAGGGCAATATTGCTGTTTTTTAACTCGATGAAAACAAGCGGTAAGCCATTGATGAAAACGATTAAATCGGGGCGCACCCGCCTTTCGCCTTGAATCCATAGTTGAGACACGACCAAATAATCGTTTCGAGTGCTGTCCTCAAAATCTATCACTCGGATAGTTGTGGGTTCTGTTTTACCTTCCCTATTCATCACTTGCACCTCTACCCCATTTCGGAGTAAGCCATACACCTCTTTATTTGCCATAAAATCGCTTTTATCCATGCGAGTAGCACAGAGTTGCTCTACGGCGTGGTCTATGGCAGTAAGGGGTTGCGTGGGATTGAGGGACATTAAGCGTTGTTTTAATAGTGGCTTTATCACTACTTCGGTTTCATTGCTGCGCCCTGTGGTGTCTTTATCAAAACAGTTGAGATGCCGATAATGAAGCTTATTCGGGTTCGTGAAAAGCTCTAAAGTTGCTTTTTCTATCTGGTCTTCGGATATGAAGTTTGCCATGCGTTTGAAGTTTTTTGCTGGTTGGTGCCTATTTATACTGATTTATACTGATTTATACTGAGGGGGTGTTTTTTATCCCTTACTTGAGGCGCAATATACGAATTATATTATTTTATTGAATATAAAAAGCTAAAACGGACTGGTCATTTTAGCTTTTTATAGAATATTAGAAATTACTTTTAAACAGCTTGGAGTATAAACTAAAGGCTTAATGCCAAAAAATTTCAGGTTTTATATAGAAAACAGTGTCAATAAAGTAAAGAATTTCATGTGCCGTCAAGACATTTTCATCATGTAAGTCTTCTAAGATAATACCTAATTCAGAGTGAAAGTAATCATTGTTTCGTATGTTGTCAAAGCCGTTGGCTTGCATAAATTCTTGTACTTGCTTCAAATCAGTCGCTTGTGTAGATTCTATATAGTTTTGTTCTACTAATGCGTATAATATATCCGTATCAGATTTATAAAACCCAATTAAATTATAGGCTGTATCTGGAAAAAAATAATTATTGAGGAGCAGATTGTTGAAATAATCTTCCCAAGAGGCGTAATAAATACCATCATTTAGCTTTAACACTTGCCGTGTATTTTTTATAAAAACACGTTGTTCAGCACCTGCGGAGATAAACAAACCGAAATTGATATCACAACTCCAAAAATGATTGGCGTTGATGTAGTCAATTAGTTTCTTTGTTTCTTCACTTTTGTTTGACTCATTTTCTCTAATTTTTTCACTTGTTCCAAGGCTTTCTCGTAGGTAACGGGTGATTGCTTGGATAGGTTCTCCATAGCTAACTTCGCTCTTTCCTGAAAGGATATTTTGTAACTCATACTTTATTCTTGAAATAGTCATTGTTCAATATTGAGTTACAAAGATAATCAATTTTCAAAAAACGGGGCTTTATTTCACCGCCAGCTTCCCACTCACCAACCTCGGCAATAGCCTGTCTCGGATTTGGCGGAGCTGCGTGTTTTGCTGGTTAAGTAATTTAATTTTTTCAAATATTGGGTTTACCAAATTATGGTATTCTTCAACTAATTTTATGTTAGGAAATAGCAGTTTTAATTTTTCAAATTTCCCTTTGCTCAAATTTGTCATAGTTGACCCTGTATTACCAAATAAAAGAATCGTCTCTTTTAAGTTTGAAACTGTAAAAAAAAGAAATTCAAGGGTTTTAATATCTTTTAAAACAATCGAATGTATTTGTTGATTGGTCTGACAGATTTCTGATGTGATGGAAACAGAGCCTGATAAAGAACCAATACAATTAATTACTAATGAATTGGTCGGTAAAATTTGCCCTTTTTGACTATTTAACCCTTTTATAGTGAGATATTCTTCTGTTTTCAAAATAAAAATATTACCGTGCATATCTGGTGTTTTGATAAATGGAATTTCACCTCCATAATATTCTTTAATAAAAGTTGATGGTGTTTTACCTGTTATAATTTTACCTAAATCTTTTAATTCTTTCACCTCCCACCCCTCAGGCACACCTTTCACAAATTTCACCTTTTTAAAATTGGGAAAGCGCATCCTTACAAACCATTCTTTATACAGTTCTTGGGCTGTTTCTTCTAAAAGTTGGATGCGGGCGGTATTCGTTTCTATTAAATCATCATACGCGGATAGGATGGAGGCGATGCGTTGTTGAGTGGGTAAATTTGGAACATTTATTTTAACTTTATGTAAATGATTTTGATTAAGGCTTGGCACGCCAGCACCCGCATTAAAGTTTTCAAGGTGCATAATTTGTAAGAAATAATACACGAATTTAGGGTAATTCCCTTTAAAATCTTTTACATAAAGAGAAGTATTCAATGGAAAATAGTTGTCATTGACATATTGAACAATACCAAGACTTCCAGACCGCCCAGTAACTACACCCGGTGCTTTCACTTTAAACTCATTATGATATGCTTTGATACTTGTAGATGCTACAACAGGGTATTTACCTTCAACTACTTTTTCATTAGGTAAATCAAAACCTCTATTGAGTTTTATAAATTCATCAAAATATATTTCTTTCCACTCTTTCATAAAATGAGTATTAATTTAAAAATGTTAAAATTAACAAGATAGATACATACCCCTCAGTACATCGACAAAAAAAACCATTATTTTATGGTTTGAAACCCTACACAAAGTCCGATTAGGTTTTTGGAGCTACGAATTTATCTAACGTGCTTTTATATAGGGTTTCAAATTTTATGGTTGTAATAATTGGCTTAAATTACCCGCAATCAATTTTTCCAATGCCAAGGCTTTAAGATTGAGCGCATTTAAAGTGGCGTGTCGTTCTTTCATTTCATTTAAAAACTCCTCCTCCGTCAAACCATCTTCTTCAATCACCACGCCGACATACCGCCCGGGGTTCAAGCTCCAATCTTGTTCCTCTATATCAGCCAAAGAAGCGGCTTTGCACAAGCCCGTTACATCTTCATACACGCCATTCGGGAATCGCTCGTTGAGCCATTGGATATGCGCTTCGAAGTACTGTTGCCTATCCACGAGGGTTTTATGTTGTTTTTCTAATTCCTCCTTGTCTTTTTGGGCTTTATTGAGTTCTCTATTGGCTTTTGAAAGGTCTGTTTGTAAGGCTTTAGCTTTGTCGGGAGTCGCATCTATTTGTTTTTGCAGCGTTTCAACTGCCGTTTGAGCGATTTCAAACTGTCCAATAGCCGTTTTTACTGAGGGGTATAGGTCATGCGCTTGCTGTTGAAAATCATCTGCTTGGGCTTGATATTCTTGCAATAAAAGGCTCAAACGCTCCGTTTCACCCCGATAAAGGCGAGCAATAGTGGCAATATTTTGAATATGCTCTTCGGTAAATTCCCTCAAAGCCCGTGTCACTTGTCTGAAAATATTGCGGGCATCAATGAACAAAACTTTACCCCCCTCAGTATCAGCCCCAAAATGGGAGGCTTTTTCCTTACTTTTATCAAAAAACCAAAGCGTAGCGGGGAGGGTAACGGTATAAAACATATTTTTAGGCAAAGTGAGCATGACATCAATCACGCCACTGCGCACCAATTTTTGACGAATATCGGCTTCGCTGTTGCGAGCGTCGCTGGCACTATTCGCCATAACAAGAGCCGCCCTGCCTTTGGGTTTCAGAGACGTCGCAAAGAGATTAATCCAGAGATAATTGGCATTGGGGACAGTATTGACCTCTTTTTTGTCAGAGCCAGAGGTGCTGCTTTTTGTTTTATTTTGCGGAATACCGTATTTATTGAACCTCATTTGGTCTTTTACCCTATCCAAATTAACATCATTGACATTAAAAGGTGGATTCGCCATGACATAATCAAACCGTTCGTAACTATCATAAACATCTTCGTAGTAAGAGTTAGCAGGGCGAATTTCACCC
The DNA here is from genome assembly GCA_043744275.1 of Saprospiraceae bacterium. GTDB lineage: Bacteria > Bacteroidota > Bacteroidia > Chitinophagales > Saprospiraceae > JAAFJT01. The sequence continues at coordinate 100 of JAYTUY010000248.1, read as the reverse complement.
CTCAAACCATTGACAGCCAAGTTCATACGAGCGAGCTTGACGGTTTCGGGTGTGCGCTCTGCCCCATATACCCGAAGGTCTTTGGTGTCCGTATCATGTC